>JAUWJS010000168.1 GCA_030607575.1 Candidatus Heimdallarchaeota archaeon
AAAATTCTTGTCTCATATCTCTTTGAACTCTATATGAAGCTATTGCCCACAAATAAACATTGAGACTTAAAGCTACCCAACTTGTTAGAACAAAAATTATCATCAAGCTAATAGCCCTAGTAAACTCAGGGGAAAATGCATTTCCTGCATTTATTCCAATTATCAATTTGTCTATTGCTTCACCGATCATAGATATTGTCCAAATAGACAAATAGGTATTACCCATAAGCAAAATGAAGGCAATTAAATATATTATTGGGTAGCGTGAAAAAGCCGACCAGAACCATCCATTAGCAGATTTATATTTTTTCAAAAGAGTTTTTTGCAAATCATAATCGTAACTTTTGTCGATTTCTTTTTCTATAGTAGTAGTTGCCAATCATAATCTCTCCAATAATTTATCAATTTTTTTTCTCCTCTCCAACAGTCTATTTCTGATAAAAGCTTTCAACATCTTTCTGTCTTCTTTAGATCCTGCAGCATCAAGGTGTTCGTCTAACATCTCAGGATGACTCACTAGAACATTTAATCTTGGATTAGCTAGTCCTTGATCCATCATCATATGAACAAAGGGTCTGCCATGAGATTTTCCTTTAAAGGAGTGTATTTTCTTCTTGAATTCGGGAGACAAATCTGCTGACAATTTGAGAAAGACATTGCGGAAGGGAAGCAATCTAGATGATAATATACCTTCAGTTCCATGGAAAATATTTTCTCTTTCTGATTCAAAAATGAACGAAGATATATCCATGAGGGAAACCATAACTCTAGATAAAGATTCTCGACCTATTTCTGTTATCGAGTAAATTTTCTTCAATCTATCACCCTCTGAATCTTTTCTCACAAATTCTATCAAACCATTTTTTTCCAGTGATTCTATTGTAGGATATATCCCACTGATGTTACTCCAAATCACAGAAGTTTCTTTCATGCTCTTAATAGATTCTTCGAGAGCCTCAATTATTTTATCAAGATAATCAAAGTCTTCTTTAGTAATCTCATAATTTTCAGAAAACATTTGTTTAAATCTTAGATTGTATTTAAGAATAGGACAATCATCTATTTTCTCTCTTAAGTTCTTTCTACTTGCTTCAAAAACTGAAGAGTTTGCTTCAAACTGTGAAAAAAGTTTTTTCATCTCACTAAGGATGTCCAAATGGTTTTGAAGAAATGTTGCACCTCGATTCCTTTTCTCAAAAAGGATTTCAGAAGCTTTTGAGCGCATTTCATAAGCGTGGGAACCATCAGGAGATTTAGCAAGATGTAGCAAAATAGCTACTTCTCCTAATCTTCTAATGAATCTTTCTTCATATTTTCCTACAATATCTTTTGAGTTTGTTTCCATATTAAACAACTCACTGTATTAGCTTCTAAATGGATTAATTCTGTCTCTAGTAATTTCTCCATCTATAATCATTACATCCCTAGAAGAGAATTCAGCGAGTTTTGGATCATGTGAAACTGCTAATATTGTAACGCCCTTTTCCTTGTTGACCTTTCTAAGTAATTCTAATACTTCTCCACCTGTCTGTGAATCTAAGTTACCTGTGGGTTCATCAGCTAAGACAATTGGAGGGTTATTAATCAAAGCTCGGCATATAGCTACTCGTTGTTTCTGACCTCCTGAAAGCTCAGCTGGTTTATGATGCATACGATCTTCAAGACCTGCAATTTTGAGAAGCTCTAATGCTCGTTCTCTGTCTGATTTCTTAATACCATATGGTAATAGAGGTAAGAGAACATTATCAAGAGCAGATATCTTATCTATGAGAAAAATATCTTGAAAAACAAAGCCAATTTTGTTCTTTCTTAGTTCACTTAATTTTCGTTGAGGCATCTGAGTAATCTCTGTACCATCAATGAAGACTTGACCACTTGTTGAAGGAGCCATGCAACCAAGTATAGTAAGTAAGGTAGATTTTCCACTTCCGCTTGGACCCATGATCGTGATAAATTCTCCTCTATTAACTTTGAAATCTACTCCTTTTAATGCTTCAACTTCTGCTGGTGTATTTTCAAAGAATTTTCTCCATAGACCTTTAATCTCAATGATAAGATCACCAAATTCCTGATTCGCTCCAATCTCAATTTCAACTGTTTTCGTTTCTTCTATGCTTGTCATTATACTCACCTAACCTCCTTGCAAGACTTCCATAGGTCTTACTGAGCTGGCTCTAATACCAGGATATAGTCCTCCAAGAATGCCTATCGTCATTGCGATACCTATAGCAGTAAAGATAATTCCAGGTGTAATAATGGCTGACATTACACCCATCGGGATCATTGTTTCTAGACCGTTTATCGCACCCATTGCTAAAAGAATGCCAACAATTGATCCTACTACTCCTAGAATAACACTTTCAACTATAACAGTGTAGATAATATGCCCTTCTTTCCAGCCTGTGGCTTTAAGTATTGCAAACTCCTTAGATCGAGATTCCACACCAACAAGTTGTGCAATTATAACCCCCATACTTCCTGAAATCACAATAATGATTGAAACCACAGTCATAACAACATTTTGTGTTTGCATTAGGTCATCCATGGTCTCAAGAGCCGCTGCTAATGATAAAGTGGAAAATTCCATTCCTGAATATTGTTCTTCTAAATATCCAACTAATTCATCAATGAATTCCTCTACATCATTTGAATTTGTGATTGATGTACGAACTGCTACGACGTTTGTACTTGTGTTTGAAAATAGGGTACTGTCCAACCCTCTACTTTCATAATGTAGAAAATGAGATGATGTATCATTTCGTAAGAGTTCAGTCAAGATATTCTGGCTAACTTGTATTGGAACATAGATGTCATATCCTGTAACCATAATCGATTGTTGCATCCCTCCAAGTTCCGATGAAGTAATTCCTGTTATTTCCACATCATAGGAATAACTAGTATTGACAAGTATGGAAAAAGTCTTTCCGATATCAAATACTTCTGAATTGTTATCATAGAGCGAATAAGTAATTATACATTCGTTCAAACTTTCGTTGAAATATTCAGACTCTTCTGTTAGTTCGTCAAGTTCAGAATACACTTCCATAAATAATTCTAAATCCTCAACTCCTCTAACATTTATACCCATAGGCGTTCCAAAAAGCGTTTTACCTAAAATCGTTGTATAATTGTTAACAGTTGATGGTAAAGTTTGTTCTGTAGCTACTGCTATAATTTCATCACTTCTATTAAAATCCATAATTGTTTCAGAGATATTGCTTGGAAGTTGAGAAGCAAATGATGCAGGAGCATTACTTTCTTGAATTTGAAATGTTCCTACTAATTCTGAAAAAATATCGTTAAAAGTTTCATCCATTCCTGCAATAAAGGAATTAATCGTTACTTGCATTGTTATCGCAACAGCTATACCTATTATTGCTAAAGCTGCTACTATTTTCCTTCTAAACGCGTTTTTGAACGCGAATCCTGTTAATTTGATTATTTTCACAAAAGCCAACCCATATTTATCAATATTCAGTTTTCTGAATATTCTTGTTTTCTGAATATTCTTGTTTTCTGAATATTCTGAAATATTAGTAATATAAAAATATAACTATTTGTCAGCTGAAAAATAAAAAAAGAATCATTCAATGAAGCATCAGGTTTTAGCCTTAAGATACTCATTTACAATAATCTGGTGACGACCCTGACTATTATCTAGATCGTGGATACAATAGTCCAAATCAAGAAGTTTCAACGTTTCTTCTTTAGGGACACCATCTTCTCTGAATCCAATATTCTTGTAATATCCCTGAATCATTTCTTCAACAGGTAATGAAACACCCTTTAAGGGTCCTTTCTTAAGAGGTGGATCACCAATAAGCCTTTTTGGTATTTTATGTCTTATCGCACCTTCTCGGGCATTAAACATCTGACGCAATGTTTGTATTCTCTGCCCTACAAGTAAGAATTCATCTGGTGTAAATTCCCACCCAAATACACTTTGTATGAGTTCAAAAAGAGGGTAACTCCCACAAGCTAGTGAGTAAGAACATAGTCCTAGAGCGTTAATACTTTGAGTGAATTGAACAGCTAATGCATGATGCTTTGTTGTTTTCTCTAGTTTCTTATCAATTTTGAAATTATATTCCTTAGTAAAACGAGCTACGGGATGTAACATCAAAGTATCAATTCCACCTGCAGTATGTCTTCCAGGTGTAGGATCTGATACATATGTTACACCAAACCATTTGATATATCTAGGATCATGCATCGGAATTTCTTGACCATTAGCATTCATAGCG
>JAUWJS010000075.1 GCA_030607575.1 Candidatus Heimdallarchaeota archaeon
AATCTAAGTATGACACAGGAAACAGATGAAGTAAACATAGTTTTTTCTATAAATTTCCTTTCACCCAACGATTCACCTGCTAGATGTGGTCATTGGTCAATGTTGATGGAAAATACTTTACCTAAAATCGGTATTGGTATAGATTACCATGAATCTACTAGTTGGGAAGAAATAGGATATCGTACATGGAACCATCCTTTATTAGATGTCTGGCCTCTTATTGGCACCTATGCTGAAGGTGGTTTTGATATCCTTTTCAACAAATTCTATTGGAATTTAGATCCTGATATTTCAGATAGGTTTGATGGAGCTAGCTTAGTTCCTATTGGAAACAATTTCTACCAATATTTTAATCCAGCATATGATGCAAAACAAATGCAATATCTTGTCGAATTGAATCAGACTCTTAAAACTCACTATTTCCACGAATTACAAAGTATATTGTTTGAAGATTTACCAGCAATTAGTGTTCTCTATGGACGAACTTTGTATGGAATGAGAGATTCCATAACAGGTATAGATTGGGATCTTTTATATGATACAACTCATCGACCAGAGCTCTGGAATGACATTGAAGATCAAGTAATCGTATATGCAATCCCTGGTGATCTAGAAGCACAAAATATTTTTCTTCTTGAACAAAATCCTAGAAATCCTAGAAAACCTAAAATTGGATATCCTGATGCTCAATGGATGAATGTAGTATATGGTCGTCTATTCCAACGAAATCAGCTTTCTCATTATTGGGAACCAGAAATTGCTCTAAATTATTCAGTAAGCTCAGACCTTCGAAATTATACAGTAAACATTGATCCAAATGCTAAGTTTTCTGATGGCAGTCTAGTATTGGCTGAGGATATAGAGTATACTTATGAGCTACATTTGACTCCCAGTGTTAATTCAACGAAATACGATGAATTGACATATTGGTTTGAAAATAACCAATCAATAGAGATAATTGATTCACATAAGCTGAACTTCAACTTCTCTAGATTCTGCTACTCTCCATTTAACGTGCTTTCAGAAGGTATTATTGATAGAAGTGAAATTGAGCCTTTGATATCCACTTATGGTTATACTATTTTCACTGAAACACCACTGACTGGAAATGTCACAGATAGTTTAGTAAAATCTTGTGGTCCTTTCAAATTAGAACTGTATGAACCGACGAATAATGACTTAGTCAAAATGGTTCCAAATCTATACTGGAACAACCTAACTAGCTCTGGAGGAAACAATGCATTACTAGAAGAACTTTATCACACATACATTAGTGGTAAAGATAACGCTGTTGCCGAATTGGAAGCAGGAACAATAGATATTCTTAGCTGTTGGTATTATTCTGTTCAAGAAGATTATAAAGATAAACCACAAATGCATTATGTATTAGCAAAAACAGGTTATCAAGCGGATATGTCAATTAACATGAAACATCCAATAATGGGAACCGGAGTGTTGACACCAGAAGGAACAAAAGAAGCAGCAAAATTCATTAGAAAAGCTATTAGTCATGCAGTTCCTAGAGAAGTCATTGTAGAACATCTTTTTGAGGGTATTGCTACACCTGGTACCTCACCTATAGCAGATTCGTGTGTCGGATATAATGATTCAGTGGAACATTATACGTATGATCTAGAGTTAGCAATTGATTATATGGAACAAGCTGGGTTTCAAGTAAGAAAAACAACACCAACAAAAACAAGCATCACTATACTTCTAACAATGGTATTTGGGTTAACAACTATTATAGGAATAAGAAAAAGAAGAAGATAGAATCAGACTAGTATTTAGAGAGGAATTCTCTCTCCTCTTGATTTCCTCTAAAACCTAGATTTTAGTTCTGATACTCAACATTTATAAGAGTATTTCACCAATTACATAGTTGAAGGAAATGAAGAGAAAGGGATTGGTTTTTATCTTAAGTATAATGCTATTGAATTCTTCTTTATATGTTATAGTAGCTGAAGAACCACAGTATGAGCCATTGTTTTTAATCAATCTTTTAACCCCCAATACGAGTGCAGCTAGAAATCAATGGTCAATTCTTGTAGAGAATCAATTACCAAAAATAGGTATTGGTGTAGAATTCCATGAATCAACTGGATGGGGGTGGTTTCCAGATGGACGATTGTGGGATTATCCTCTCTTTGATTATGATTATATTCCTACCTATAATGAAGGAGGATATGATGTGGTTTTCGTTGGGTGGAAGTGGGGTTTAGATTGGGATCCTATTGGTTTTTATGACATACCAAGTTTACCTCCGTTTGGTTATAATTTCTATCAATACCAGAATCCTGATTATGATGACAAATTATTTCAATATCTTACTACTCACAATCAAACTTTGCAGAAAGAGATGTTATATGAAATGCAAAACATTCTCTATGAGGATTTACCCTCAATAACTTTGATTTATCCTAAGTCTTTGTATGGTTTTAAAGAAGATATTCTAGGGGTAAATACTCTCTTATTATCTGAATCAAGTTTTCACTCAGAAAATTGGGATGACCCAACAGATCATGTTATTAAATATGCAATGCCAGCAGATCTTAAAGAATATAATGCATTCGTTTTGGAATCATATTATGATAGCCTCTGGATGCAATCAATTTATGGTTCACTCTTTCGAAGAAATCAGACCTCTCGTGAATGGGAACCATATCTAGCAGCTGATTATCAGATAAGTTCAGATGGTCTGAACTATACTGTAACTTTGGATCCGAATGCTAAGTTCAGTGATGGGAGTCCAGTATTAGCAGAAGATGTTGATTACACATATGAATTGCACTTAACTCCTGCTGTAGGTTCGAGCAGATATTCTAAAGTGAATACTTGGTTTGCAAATAATAATTCAATTCAAGTAGTAGATTCACATACTATCAACTTCAATTTTACTGCTTTACATCCATTCGCACCAGATATGATGTCTATTGAAATTATTGACAAAAGTGAAGTAGAACCATTAATTTCATCATATGGTTATAGTATTTTCAATGAAGCACCTTTAACTGGTAATGTCACAGATGGGTTAGTAAAATCATGCGGACCTTTTATGCTGGATACTTTCGGAGTTGCAAATAGCACAGCAAAAATGATTCCAAATCCTTACTGGGATGACACTATAGCATCAGGTGGTAGTCAACCTCTACTAGATGAGTTATACTTTGTGTTTGTTAGTGGAGCATCAACTGCCAAAGCTGAATTGATTGCTGGAAATATCGATATAGTTGATTCTCAGTACTATCTCTCTTTTGAGGATTTTGATTCAGTAGGTATAGAAGCTAGAACAGCAGATGACCCATCACACCAAG
The DNA here is from genome assembly GCA_030607575.1 of Candidatus Heimdallarchaeota archaeon. Classification (GTDB taxonomy): domain Archaea; phylum Asgardarchaeota; class Heimdallarchaeia; order Heimdallarchaeales; family Heimdallarchaeaceae; genus UBA460. Next base: position 3,315 of record JAUWJS010000075.1, read on the forward strand.
AAATTGCTATTAACATGAGACATCCAATCATAGGAACAGGAGAATTGACACCTAATGGAGATGCTGATGCTGCAAAATATATCAGAAAAGCTATCAGCCATGCAATACCAAGACAGGTTATAGTTGATGAAATATTGAATGGCTTAGGAACCCCAGGAATTACAGCAATGCCACCAACATGTGTAGGTTTCAATAATGCAATGCAGCCCTATGAATATAATCTAACCCTAGCAAGAGACTACATGGAAAAAGCAGGATATGAATTGATAGTAATAACACCTACACCTACAACAACTACAAATTTCACAATTCTACTAATAATGATAATTGGGTTAACAACTATCACCTATGTAAGAAAAGGAAAAAGATAAAATAATGTTAAAGGAAGGGAGGAAATACTTAATCCTCATAAAGTTCAAAATCAGATTTGTCAGCACCACATTCAGGACAGACCCAGTCATCGGGGACATCTTCCCATACTGTCCCTGGAGCTATTCCTGCGTCAGGATCTCCCAAGTCAGGGTCATAAACCCATCCACAAAGTGTGCATATCCATTTGTCACTCATTTTTTTATTCCTCTTTATTGATTTGAGCTAGTTTTCCTAGCTAGATATATATATTTTACTCCTCACGCTTAATTATTGTGCAAGGTCTTCCTTCATAACTTTAAAGTTTAAGTAAGTCCATTTGCTAGTATTTTTTCTATCTGTTCTAAGGAAATCTGAGTCTTATCCCACACCAGCTCTTCATTGTCCAAAAACAGATCGAAAAGATTTCTAATACTTACAATACTTTGATTATTATCTTCTAGAACCAATTGATAGCTTGTCCAGAAACCACATGCACGACAAAAGAACTCTGGATTTTTATTGAAATCCTTCTTTATGTTAAGCAAGAAATCTGCTAATTCTTCAATGGAATTCATCTCAAAACTTTCTACTGCTTCAGCTTTACTTTTCCCAGTATTTGGATCAATAAAGTTGTCATACTCTACAATAGAAAGTTTCCACATAGATGAATTTCCTACTAAATGTTACTAGCAGACTATTATAATTAAAATTGTTTAAAAACTCGAGAAAAATTGAGTCATTTTTGTTGATTCTTCTTAAATCAATCATCATCATCTGATTCTTCAGATTCATCATCTGATTCTTCAGATTCATCTGCTGATTCTTCATCGCTTTCTTTGACAATCTCCTCAGCTTCAAACCCAAAAGTAACTTCTTCTGCTTCCAAAATAACTTCTTCTGCATCTAGCTCTATTTCATCAACTTTAGCATCTTCCATTTCATCAACATCTAGTGTTTCAGCAGGTTCTAACTCAATTATTTCCTCTTTTGGAGCTGATTCATCAATTGATTGTAACTCGCTAGATTCTTCTACTTCCTTTATTTTAATTTTGTTTGCTTCATTAGAAGCCTCTTCTTCCTCTGTAATTTCATCTGGTTCAGGAATCTCGTCAAAATCATCCTTAGCAATAATTTCTTCTAATGGTTCTTCTTCTATTTCCTCTTCATCTTTTTTAGGAGGTTTAGGAATGCCAAATGATTCTGCTTTCACTTCTAAATCTATAGTTTCTATGATAACTTCTTCTGCATCTAACACAACTTCTCTTGAGGAGTCTATTTTCCCTTCTTCTATATCTTCTAAATCATCCTCAATTTCCTTGAGTTCCTTATCTAGATCACTCCCGTGGTCTAAATCCTCGAGAGGAACACCTATATCAGCTAAATCTTCTTGTTTTAGAGAAAATTCATGCTCGAATCCGTCCATTGTAACTTCTTTTGCATCTAGCTGTACTTCTTCAGCTTCTAAATTCACAGTTTCTGTTTCAAAGAGGTCAAGTGTATCATCAAACTCTCTTGCTATTGGAATACCGTATGTTTCGATATATGCTAAGAGCTTTGGATCTCTTGCTCGAATCAGGTTATCTATACGTTTTAATTCCTTATCTACTTGTTCAATTATTTCCGTTTCTGTAGCAATATCAGCACGTTCTAGAAGAGCTAGCAGGTCTGCTTCTACTTGTTCAATAACATCTCCGAGTTCTTTCAAACTAGATTCTAGATCTACTTTTTGTTCTTTAGTTCTTTCTTGAAGAATACCTTCTTGAAGGAAATACACATTTGTTATTCGATCTAAAACTTCTTGATGAGAAGCTTTTGAGCCAAGAGGTTCTATTTTAGGAATAAATTGTTTTAATGTACCAACATATTTCTCAAACTGATTTTTAAGATTGAAAGTGATTTTTTCTGTTATTGCTATTACAATATATTCGCCAATCATATCGATAAGGAGGTCTCGACCCTGTTGTGTGACTTCACTTAAAACCAGATCTTCTTCAAGAACACTTTGAGAGAAAATATTAATTGCTGCAACTAGCATCGGAACTAAAGATGCTTCAGTCTGGTATTCATGTTTTGTTGTAAAACGATATTTCATAACAGCTGAATCTGCATCTACAAGTGCAATTCCATAAAGTTTTGAACCTACAACTTTAGGAGCTTTAACAAATTTAAATCCTTGATATTTCTTTAGGGTTTCAGACATTTTATCAGATTGTTGAAAGCCCTTATCCTCTAATATTGATGCAAATTTTTCTATTTTCATATCTTTATCAATTTCTTTTAATAAAGTTTGAGCTTCTCTCTGCACTTTAGGATAATTAAACTTCTTAGCTAAATCATTTGCTTCAGATATAGCTTCTATCGCCTTTTCTTGTTTGTTTCCATGTATCAATAATAATCCTTTCAGGATTTGGATATCACACATTAGTCTTGGAATAAATTGTTCTTCAGATAGATATGTGAGATTGTTAAGATAACTAAGAACTGATGAATAATCATTTAGTTCGTTGGTATCATTAAATCTATCAAGATGTAGTTCAGCTAATTCAAACTGAGCCTTAATAAGAAATTCAATGTTATCCAAATCTGATGCTGCTTTATTTGAGATCTCAAAGGATTGTATTGCTTCATCTATCATTCCTTTTTTCTTGAATAGAAGACCTTCAAAATAGTAAATATTTGGTTTTACACGTATTTCTCCGACCTCTTCAAGTTTCTGTTTACATACGTTTATTGATGTTTCAGCTAGTTTAAAATTATCTCTTTCAATTGCAATCCAAGCAGATAATAGATAGGGTTGAATAAGATTTAATTCCATTTCTTCTTCAAGTCTTAAAGCAACATCAAGCATTTCTTTTGCTTCTTCGTATCTTTCCAAAAGCAGACATAATTCAGCGATATTTGTTGCACTTACAGCTTTTGCTCTGGGATTCTTGGAAACAAGTTTGTGAATTTGCCTGAGTAATCGGATTGATCTTTCAAAATCTCCTCTTGCTAACTCTAATTTTGCTGAATTGTTTAACAAGCTCGCTCTATCAGCGGCTAATCCTGTTTCTTCAGTAGGAATGATAGCAGCATTGAGCATTTTCTGAGCTTTCTTAAATTCACCTTTGTTGATGAAAACAGTAGTAATCAAGTTTAATGCAACAGATTGGAAATAAGGATCTCTCTGTTTTACAGCACTCTGAAGAATTCGTCTAGCTAAATCTTCTACTCTATCAAAATCACTCACCAATAGAAAACCTTGAGCTGCTAAGGTGAATATTAGAAATGTCGCAAGTTTTCCTTCAAATTCATCAGCATAAGTAGCAATGTGATGATCTATTTCATCAACAGTTGTCAAAGCCATTGGATAATTTTGTTCACCATAAAGAAGTAGAAATTCTAAACTAGCTGTAATAAATGCATTTCTGGGAGTTTCTAACGATTCGCTATATTTTTGTTGAAATTGTAATTTCAAACTAACAATTTTATTGGTCATACTGAGTTTTGAATAAGCATAAGCTCTGTAAAGATAATATTCTGGTCGAGTTAAAGATTCTGTGAGTTTTAGTAGATTTCTAAAATCACGTGTACAAATTGCTGCATCAATAGATAAATCCTGCAAATCAGCATTAACAAAATTAGTGGTAGAATGATCAATACATGCTTTTGCAAAGTTATTCAATGAATATTTTTCTTGATCTACAGAATCAAGAAGACTTACAATAAAAGGGTCTTCGAACGTTTTTTCATGTCGTATGCTAAACGGCGCAAACATCAATTAGTCTCCTTGTCTCATCTAATATCAAGTGGTCTCAACATATATATTATAGAAACACTCTGAAATTCTAATAATTTCATTACTCTAAATATCTATTTAAACATTCATTTAGAAACCAGCCTTTTCCTGAATTAAATCCTCAAAGAATCATCAGTTAGGGGAACTGGTTTGTCTTTGTTTCTCTTGTTCTTAAGAAATCTCTGAACTATAATGGGAATCATTATCGCAATAGGATAACCTAAGGTAGCTATTGGAAAAGTCCATGCAAGCAATGCATCATAGATAAAGACTCCAGTAAAAGTTCCTAAAGCTCTTGATAACCTTCGTCCTGCTGAAACAAAACCCGTTGATGTTCCACGATATTTGGGTGGTAACCAACTATAGAAGAATGCATTCCAGGTGGGTCTTGACATATTTGCTGCAGAACCTCTAAGCACAAAGAATATTGCAACAACTGCCAATGTTGGACCTAATGTAATTCCTAGAGCTAATGCTGGAACTATGACGTGTAAAAGTGCTAGTACCCTTTCGTTTCCTATTTTATTACTCATTGGAAGTACCAAAAGACTACCAACTGCAATTCCCAAGTTGGATGCTGAAAGGATATAAGCCCACTGCATATCAGTAGCTTCAAGCTCTGTTATAATGTAATATCTTATGAACGGGATAGCTACTCCTGACGTAAACCCTATAATCGCTTCACAGATGAAGAAAGCTGTTAGTTGCATACCTATTGGTTTTTTACTAGACTTATCATATTCTTTCCATTCATCATCTTCTGTTATTTCTTTAGCTTCTTCTTTAGTTGTATCAGGTACAGGAAACTTAAAAGCTAGAAACATTGTAATGAGAAGGAAAATAGCAACTATCAGAATTAGTGTCATATAGCTGTTTTTCAATTGGAGATAAAGTAGAGATCTTTCAATGAAAATTGTACTTGGAGAATTTAGATAGCTTTGGTAAATAGGTATTTTAGAACTGAAAATTGCTAATATAGCTCCACCTAATATTGGAGTTACTACACCTGTTAAATTCCAAAAGAACGCCATGAAACTGAAGAATTTTGTTTTTTCTTTCTTCGATGGGCTAAGATCAGCCATTAGAGTAGTAAGAGATATTTGAACTAAAGAACCAGAAATACCAAACAAAGAATAAGCTGCTATCATCCATCCTCTTACTTCAGAAAAGCTTGTAAAATAAAACAGAAAAATGGAAAGACTAGCTAATCCTATTCCGATAATCATAGTATATTTTCGTTTTCTAACATCAGTTACATACCCCAAACCTAAAACTACACCTGTAGCGAGATAACCAGAAACAGAAAAAAGCAAACCATAAGAGAAACTATCCCAGTCAAGAAAGATAACGAAAAGTGGAACAACATAACGAACCATACGATTGCTAAATCCAATTAAAACTCGAAAAAAGATGATGGAATTAACTTTGTTACCATTAGCATGTTCGTTAAGCATTATGAGACAAAAGTGTAGAAACTTCTCGTTTAAAAAAATGTTTTGACTATGGCTATGCTATTGTTTCTCTAGCTTCCTGATAAGTTCGACTAAAGGCAGACTGTGTGCAGCAATATTAGTTTCTAAATCATAATATTCAGAATCTTTTACAGCTTTATGAATATTTAGAGTGATCGCTGATGAATGTGCTTTATCTTTTTCTGCTGCAACAAATACACACTTGTCTTTGACTTGAGCTAGTTGCTCAACTGTAATTTTGAATTTTCTTTGTGTTATCATAGTTTTGCGAACTCTTTTTGCATTATAACTATCAAAATATCCCCAATATTTCTTAGCTTGTTCTTTCTGAGTTCTATCGAGATAAATATATCTTATCACGAATTTTGCTATAGGTTTAACAAAGTAATTCCATACAATTGGAATATTGATGTAGACAAAAGGCCATGTGTAACCTGGAACTTCTAAACGAAGAACAGGACCCACCATATAAATTGTTCTGGGAGACATAATACCCATGCTCATAGCAAGAAGGGTAAAACCTGCACCATAACTTGAAGCAATCATAAGGTAATCTTTTAACATTAAATAATCAATAACTTCTGCAATATCTCGGGCAAAACGCTCTGCTCCATAATCAGGTTTTTTTCTTAATTGAGCAGTATGTTTTTCCCTTGTTTCTATAACATAGACTCTGTGGTCTTTCATCATCTCTAATAACACATCATCCCAAGCACTGGGGAGGCTGCCAAAACCAGGCAATAAAACCAAAGTATCTTTGATTTCTCCTTCTGGTTCATAATAAAGAACACGGAGAATATCTAAACCACCTTCACCCACCTGAATATTTAAAACAGTAGCAGATTCTTCGAACTTTGAACTCATTAAGAGTTCTGAATATTACTCTTTTTTAAACTTATTTCCTAAACCAACCTACGTAGATAAAGACTAAAGTTGTTTAAATATCAAAAATAGTAGTAACGACTTTTGTCTTAGCTGTATGATCTTGTTTGATTGAGAAAGTTAGTCCATTTTGTATACTTTTTTACTTCAGATACAGTGAAAACAAACTTAGCTGTGATCCCCCCGTCATGGAAGCAGGAATGAAACGTATGTAGATTATACCATTAGCAACTTCAATTAAATCTCCTGAAACAGAGCTAACATGGATGGAATCATCCTTTTCATCGTAAATTCTTATTTCAAGATTTTGTAAAGGATAATTGGTATTATTTTCTATATTGAAACTGATTTTCCAAGTATCTTTGAGAGATTTTTTATTAATAATTACTACTTTCATTTCAGGTTTTTCAGCAATAATTATAGTTTTGGGTTTTGCTTTTGATTTTGTAATAATTTCAGTCTCAAACTGATTTCCAGATTTAGAATCAGCATCTTTCTTCTTATCTTCCGTATCCTTTTTTACCTTTGTTCGTGGTTGATATGTAGATTTAGTTTTTAGAGCTGAAGGGTTATTTATCCAATTGATAATTGTTTTTATGAAAGAATATTTCACAGGATTTAGCAAATATCTTGTAACGCCTAAATCCTGTTGCTTGGTTCTAAGACCTAGAATAACCAATTCCCTTACTTGTGTTTTAGTACCTGAAAAACTATCTTTGAGATCATCTGTCAGATCTTCAACTGCTTTGATGGTTCTTTTATAAACTCCATAAAACTCTTTGTAGTTTGCTACATATTTTTTCCTTGTTTCTTCTTCTCTAGTATTAATAGATTTCAATCCCTTACATGATGAAGCTATTTTTTTGATTTCTTCATCTGTAAGCACTCTTTTGATATTCTTGATAACAAGAGAAATTTCACTTGTAGAAGCCATTAACTCATCTTAAATAAATAGAGAATTCAATATAAAAGCCCAAAAGAACAACTCAGAGGAGTGATTTCTTAAGATCACACCATTCTTGAAAAGTTAAACTTCTGGGAGTTTTATTTTCCTCTTTTAAATCTAGTGCATAATTCAATAATAATGAGCCTTTTGCTCGAATATATCCCCCTGTTGGAACTTTGAAAATCTGGTGATCGTGTTTTCTACCAACAAATAGTTTCTGATCAACTGAAAGAATGTTTTGTGCAGCTGTTTTTATGTGAGAATTGAAATGTACAACCAATCTAGAGCTAGCTGAAAAAACATTTACATCCCCAACAGCTGTAAGATAGTCCTTCCCTAAAGCAAGATAAACTAGCTCATAATTTTTTTCAGCAATTCTCTTAACCTCGTCCGGTATAGATAAATTTTTAGCTAAAATTTGAATTTCTTTCTTTGTTTTATTTGTAAAGGAACATTCATAGGGTGGAAGTAGTTCTTTTTCATCAACCAACCCAAACCCTGCAGATAAAATTAGGTTTTCTACTGAGCAAAAAAGTCTTAAAACTTCAATGGACTTGCGAATAAACTTAGCTTGTTCTCCAGTATATAGATTTCCCGCTTCTAAGCTCATTTTCTGAAATTTCTTTTTAGCTTTTTCCCTCTGTTGTTTATTACTCAAATTAGCACAAGTTGGCTGATCTGGATGAGACAGAGCTTTAAGCTTACCACAAGAACTAATCACAAGAATCGAGGGTCCATTTTTGCTCATTCTAGTCTTTCTCTCCTGTTCCAAGTAATAATACGTATATACGAACTATATTTATATTGTTGTGAAATTTGTTAAACTATCTATGAGATGATAGACTTTGACTCTAATCGATATTGAAAAATCCTTGTCTATTTTCGAAAATAAAAATAATACTGTACAACAAATTTATGATTCACGTTATTGTAATTTCTGTGGAGCTTGCATACACAGCTGTCCTGTAAATGCTATTGAGTATTTGGACCCACAAATAACAGTTAATGAAAACTGTATTCAATGTGGAAAATGTTTGGAAGTATGTTCACAAAATCAAGATGTAAGGTATTCTAAACCATTAATAGATGTGGAAAGAAACGAGCAGATTAAAGATGATCATCCCAAAATTAGTGATGTTCCTTTAGGTAGGTTCAAAGAGATCTGGAATGGTTTCTCTAGCTCTAGAAAAACGAGAAATGCAACTATGGTGGGGGGAGTTACCACAAGTCTACTGTATGCTGCTTTGTCAGAAAATGTAGTTGATTCAGTTCTTATTCCAGAATTCACAAAAAACAAGCAAAATCCTAGAGGAAAATTAATTACAAATCCAGAAGAATTACTTCAATCAGGAGGAAGTAAATATTTGCCTACTCTTTCTTTAGATAGACTTGATGAGATTGCAAATAACCAAGATATAGGTAGGTTAGCAATTACAACATTACCTTGTCAAGCTTATGTGATTAAGAAAATGTTTCTCGACACACAATATGAGAAACTTGTTAAAAAGATCCATCTAGTATTAACGTTGTTTTGTGGGAGTGGTATCCCCAATAGAGATGATGTGGAATTCTTTTTGAAAGATAATGGGATTACCGAAAGTTTGTCAGAATTAGAAGTGATTCGAAGAAGAGAAAGAAGAATATGGAGAATTAATCCTCAAGACATTGAAAGATATATCTTTATTACAAAAGATGGTAAGGAAATAAGTATCTCTTCTAGTAGAATTCTAAGATGCAAAACTAAGCCTAATTGTAGTACAATTTGTCCTGATTATACAGGTTATTTTAGTGATGTTTCAATAGGAGCATCTCACATATCTTCAAATATAATTGTTGCAAGAACAGAAGAAGGAAGAGAATTAGTTAAAATGGCAATTGAAAAAGAATTTATCAAGACAAAAAATTTCTCGAAAATTAACAACTTCGTAATTAATTTAATGGGTAAAAATAGAAGAAATCTAAAAAGAAAGTCATATCACGAATTTTTCAAAAAAAAGCA
>JAUWJS010000095.1 GCA_030607575.1 Candidatus Heimdallarchaeota archaeon
AATTTCTTCTAATACTTCTTTGTATAGTTTCCACGCTATAGATTTAGCCATTCCATCTCTATAATACCAAGATATAGTTTCAACCATTTTTGAGAGAAGTAAACTCTTTTTGGCTTCATAGATTACACCCGATAGTTCCCTCTGAGTTCTTCGAACAAAAAGATTACTTATTGGAAATTCAGCAATAGACAAAATTTGAATTAATCGTCTTTCTCTCTCAATTTCAGGTTCATAATAGATAATTGGAACAATCCTTGGAATTAGACGACATAATGTTCTAGATGATGTAAAGAAGAGAAATAAACCAAAGAAAAGTAACAATCCAAAAATCAGAGAGAATATAAGTACATTAACTGAATTTGTGATTTGATCCAATTCAATGAAATCAAGTTTAATACTTGTTCCTCGCAGAATAATGACCAGTATCAAGTTCATGAAGAGTAATGCAGATGTAACTCCACTAAACAGGAATAGTGATTCATTGTATGTTAACAACCTTTGATTTCTTGAACTATGGCTTCTATCAATGAAATTTTGAGAATATTGTTTCCTTGCTTCCTTAACCAAATCTGGAATAACTTTTGTTTCAATTTTGTTTTTCAAAAGCTTTATTTCCTTATCTTTAAGAATATGCTCCATATCTTCAAGAGGAACAGCTTTATCACGAATCTTTAATCGTCTTGGCTTAAGGAATATACTTTCTAGATTGGTTTTCAGATTATTAGTTATGTGTTTTTTAACTCCTCCAAAGAAGAAAACCAATCTTGGTGATATAATATAGAGGAAAATAATTGGTATTATTAGAAAGAAGAATAAAAGCAGCGAGGAAAATTGATAATCTTGAGTTCGTAACCCTGTATAAATTATATATACAAAAATCTCTATAAGGAAAGGTAGAATTAAACCAAATAATACTCTAAGTAGCATATTCCATATATTAGCACCAGGATTAGAACTAGTCAAAGCTTGATAAGTCATTGATAAAAAAACCAATAAGTCATATAAATGCTTGATGGTCTATATTATCCGCTCTAAGAAGTTTTGAAATTTTGGATCGTTCTTCCTTGATCCATTCAATTTCACTTTCTTTGTATAAGTTATATTCAATCAAATCATTAAGACAAGCATACCTTAACCTTTCGAATCCTTTGTTTGCATAGAAGCTTGATTCCTCTAAAAGTAGATGACGTCCATTTTCACATATTTTGGAAAATGACCAATCCAAAGGGAACTTGATTTCATATTCTCTATTATTGATAAAAAAATAAGGAGCTTGAAATGCTAAGAAATAATGTCTAGAATTAGCAAAACGATTACTCAAAGAAATAAACTGTTGTACTTTGAAAGAAGAAGAAATTTTCTTCTTTTCTTCTATTTCCTTTGTTAATATATGTATCAAAGCAATCATTTTTACAAAGGACTGCTCATCTAAAGGATAATGAACCTTCTGAGGAAAATAACTTCGTGTTTCTTCTAGATTAATATCTAAAACTTTTTCTTCTGAAATTAAGGTTTTTTCTTTGATATGGTCTTCTTTTGTCAGTTTTAAGAAAACTAGTTCGGAACATATCCTAAACAAATCATCCAATCCTTCCTTCTTATTAAATCTGAGTATCTGCAAACTGAAACGGTTTGACCATTTATCTAAGAAACCAAGATTTGGACAAAAATTACCATTGGAACCTAAATATGTTAGCAATGAATGATTGTGCTTTACTAGGTTTTCTACTTTTTTAATGGATATTTCTAAATCATAAGGGAGAAAGAGAATTTTATCATTGAGACTCTTTTTAACTAAATTGTCAAATGCTAGTATAGAGCTCCCAGAATGATTCTCATCTCTGTTTACGATATGAATCGGGAAATCTTTTATCTCATTTGCTAAATGAATATCTTGAATTTCATAGTTAAATGGAAGAGAGATAATAATTTCATTAACATATTTCTTCATTGTTCTAATTTGATGAGTAATGAAATGCTCCTTGTCTTGAGAATCGTTTTCATAACCTACGATCAAACCTGTGGTATTCTCTTTTGAATGCTCATGTTTGGAGGTTTTCTTACCTACTTCTTCAAGCAAATTTCTTATTGAACTATGCATTTACTTTCCTCAACTGATGAAATATTCTAAAATACTCTGTAATGTTTTACTTATCTCAGTACTAAAGTGAATATCGTATTTACAAACGAATTCATCTATAACCAGTTTATTATTTACATAGTCGTTAGAATTACAATATAAAAATTTGATTGTGGAAAAATCAACTGGTTCATCGAGTATTTTCTCTGCCCAGATTAATAATTTTGGATACTTTTCATCCTTAAATCCTTCAATAATTAGAATATCAGGATCAGAAATACTTGAAATCTCATTGATTAAGCGCTTTAGCTTAATCTGTTTGTTTATAGTAATTTGAGTGGTGTTATCTAGAACCACAGCTGAAAGAGAAGTACCTGCTTTGAGAAACTCATCTGAATCTTTTTTAGAAAAAGAGTAAAAATGTTTCCTTGACGATTTTATTGTAGCGCAGTTAAAATTCTTTTTTGATAGTTTCTCTAATAATGAACAAATTATTGTTGTTTTTCCAGTATCTGAATACCCTATGATTTGTAGAATTTTTGGTTTGATCATAAGATTACACATTTATTTTGCTATTATTTCTGAAACATATAAAATAAAATAGAGTAGTTAGAAGAACAATCTCTCCTTTACTCTTCTATTTCTTTTTTGATAGCATTAGCCCCATAAAGTAGTTTCTTAGCTGATGTTATTCCTATTCCACGGATTTTACTCAGCTCTTCAGGAGTAGATGTAAGGATTTTCTCTAAAGAATCATATCCACCATCTTTGAGAAGCATTGCAATTTTATCACCAACACCCATTATATCTGTAACCTTCAAATCAGATATTGTTCTTTTTTCCAAAGCTGAGAAATCCTCTATCGGAGTACCATCATCCACAACTTCGATTTCAAATGGTAAAACCTCTTTCTCCTTGACTGAAGCTTTAACTTCAATTTTATCAGTTGCTTTAACTTCTTTCTTTCCTGTTGAAGGCGGCACAGGGATTTCATGCTCTTTTGGATCAATTTTTGCATGCGGTTTTACTTCTTGAATTTCCTTTTCCTGTTCTTTAACAACTTCTGAGGGTTTTTTCAACACTTCTTCCTCTTCTAGTTTAAGTGAAATTTCTGAAGGAGGAACTAGTTTATGCTGTTTTATTTCCTTTTTAGAGACAGCTACCCTAGTTTTTTTTTCTTCTGGTATTTGGCTGGGTTCAGCGAAAATTGATTTTGAAATTACTTCGATTATCTCTCTTTTCTTTAAATATTCACTTGGACGAAGCAAATTACTAGTTGGAGGTTCTTCTTTTTCAGTTTTCTCTAATGGTTTTGTAACCACAGGGTCCCCTGATACCTTTGGATAATCTTCTGTTTCTTCTTCTACAAATGCATATGCTGTTTCCCGTGTTTTCAATACTTCACTAGGTTTGAGTAGATTATTGACAGGTGGTTCTTCTTTTTCTTTCTTAGCTTCAACTTTCACAGGGGGTAATAGAGTAACTTCTGGAGAAACTGTTTCTGTTGTTTTGAAAAGTTCACTAGGTTTAACAACAGTATCATCTGGTGGTTGATCTGGTCGAGCTTTTTCAACAATGACTTCTTCATCTGGTTTTACAAGCTCTCCCAACATATGCACACCAGTAGCTTTAGCTGGTTTGGGATCAAGCGGATCAAAATCATTAGTTCTTACTTTTGCTTCTCGTACTGCAATACCTGAAGAATGTAAAGCTGTTCCTGTCCCTAAGTTTCTAACAGCTTCTATCATCTGATAGAAATTTATGTTTGATATCCCAATATCAGAAAAGTATTCTGACAACCAATTTGAGAATCTATGAACGTTCACTTCAGATCCCAATTTTTTCTCCCAATAGTTGATTATTGTCTCTGCAAGTTGATCAAATGTAGAAAATTTATGAGTTTCCACAACGTGCTTACCATCATACAAATCCAGAACTCCGCTCAAACTGGCTGTATATTCAGTTTCAGTAGATTTAATGACAACACTATATCTATGACTCCCTATCAGACTTCTTCGATGTGACCTTAATGACATTATCTCACAAATATAAATAGAACATAACAGATTAAAAAATTTGCTTATTCGGAAAAGGAAAAAAGGAGAAAAAAGAGGAAATCATGCTTTTGCTTCTTGTGGTTTTTCCCAAGTTGGTCTTTCTTCTTTATCGTAGGTCTCCATAACTTCAGCTTGTATATCATCTATATTCTTTTGAATATCTTTGGAAATTCTGCTTCTTCTACCAGGATTACCTCTAAATGGATCAGCTATGTGGAAGAAAAGTATTGTCTTGTAAGCTGTTGAAATTGGTCTTAGAATAGCTGATGTTGGTAAATATCCAAAGAGGAAGAACAGAGCACCTATAGCAAGTGAAAACACTATTTTATAGCTAATTCCTAATGCAAACTCGGCATCAGGTATACTTAGCTGATTAGCTAACCAATAATATCCAAGGAAGAAACCTCCAGATGAGAAGAATCCCATAGTTAATAAAGTGAAGAGACCTTTGGCAATATTTACACCAGTTTTTCCAATAATAATATCAGCTGCTGAATCTAGAGACAAGTCAGCAGATCTAACTACACTTCTAATGAAACCTCGTTTTTCTACTACTATAATTGTTAAAGTATAGTAGTTAAGGAATTTGAGGATTTTGAATAATCCTTTGAGAATTATTATGAAAATAAAGAATATTATTTTCAAAACCATCATAGTTTTAGTCCATACTTTATTCTTCTTCCATTTCCTAAACCAATTTCTGTTAGCAAAGAATTGGATTGTTTTAATGATTGCATCAAAAAAAGCTATGAACATTCCAAATAATACGATGCTTCCTTTAACTTTCCAGATTTCCCTAATTGCTATTTTCAAGGAAGAATCTTTATAGTTATTCCATCTTTTAAAAATACAAATATTAATTGCATCACTGAAATGTAACATTGTATAATGTATAGCTAAATAAGCATATATCAGAACAAAGAATACAACGTATTCTACCCATTTACCGGCTGTAGTTCCAGCTAACCACTGATCGATATTTGCACTTGTAAATACTGCAGCTGCAATACCAGTTATGAGAGTAATTAGAGACATAAGTGCAAAGAAGAAGACAGGAGTCAAAGAACTTTTTTCATCATTTACAGCTTCATTACTCATCTCAAATATCTTAGAACCTAGAACTACCCGTTTTCCCACCAGTAGTGCAATAATTAGCAAGAAAGCAGCAGGTACAATTAGAACAATTCCGATCCACACTTCACTAAAAGCGATGAAGGAGTAAATTCCTGCACCAGTAAGTACTAATGGAATACCAAAAATAACTGTATTGACAATTTCTGCTCCAATATAACTCATTAACCATACTTGCAAATATGCAAATACTATACCTATTACAAATAAAGCACCAGCAACACCCACTACCCACCAAAGATAATCTCCTAAAACTGTTGTAACAGAGTTAAATTTTTCAAGAACCCATTGGACTAAATCTGTATTTTTAACAACCAGTTGATAGATTGCATAAAAACCAAATGCGTAAGCAGCTATTACTAGTAAAAACCAGAAGTAAAAGATTAATCCAAAATCTCTTACTCTTCTTTCTTCTGTAGTCATGTTTACATATTAATTTACCTCCTTCAAAAATCTTTTCCATTTGTTTTAAGGCAACAAAACTTAAGTACATTCCTTATAAAGGAATTTTGTGTCTACTGATTTGAATGTGATTAGTCATCTAGTTTTGGATGATAAAGAATTCTTGGATGTTAAACCAGTTAAGAAGGAGAAATCAGTTCTTGGAGGGCCACCAGCTTATGCAACAATGGTTACACCTCTTCTCTCTTTGAAAACTAGAATAATCACATCTGTTGGCAAAGATTTCCCAGAATCTTATCTACTCTATCTATCTTCAATAAACAGATTGGAACTAGAAATCCATGTTGGAGAAAAATCAACTAAGTTTTTACATAAAATCTACAAAGATAGAAGAACGATGTTTTTGTTGGCGCATGCAGACAATCTTGATGAATTTGTAGAAGAACAGAAGGGGGCTAAAGCTTGTTTGATTTCCCCAGTTTTCAGAGAGATATCTAATCTATCTGTTAAATGGGCTAAAAACAATCATGAGTATGTAGGACTTGATGTTCAAGGCTTAGTTAGGAACATAGATAGAAATAGAAAAATCATTTTAGAATTTGATAATGAATGTGTTAAGAGCACCATAGAAGATGTTGATATTGTTAAATTTTCTTTAGATGAAGCTGAAGCATTTACTCTGAAAAAATCCTACTCAGACATATTCAAATCTCTTCCAAAGAATGTAACCAACGTCATTACATCTGGTATACAAGGTGTAGTCTTTAATGAGAGTGACAAGATTTACAGGCTTAAATCTCCAATCAGAAATGAACTTGATCCAACAGGTGCTGGAGATGTAATGATGACGGGAATATTAGCAGAAATTATTAAGAATAAAGATGTTGATTTCTGTATAGCTTTTGGAATGGCTCTAGCAGCTGAAAAGGTTCAATTTAGCAAAATCCGCACCTTATCCTCTAAAAATTATAGCCAGATTGCAGAGGAAATTCTTAGTACTAAAAAGCTTATTAAATAGAAATCATTTTGTTAAATCTATTATACGTAAATTTTCAAGAGAGTTTGAGACTATATCCAATTCTTGAATCTTCATTTCTTCATTTAATACATACTCGAGAGTAGCATTAATAATTGGATGTTTAGGTCCTAGAAGATCACATATTTCTGGACCAGCTGATATGTCAAATGTTTCAATTTCTCTGGTCATAGAAACTATTTTTTCTTTATCAAATGTTATGAGAGGCTTAAGTACTCGAAAACTAGCTGCTTGCTCAATCACAGAGATATTTGCTAGTGTTTGACTTGAAACTTGCCCAAGACTTTCTCCTGTTCCTATATACTCTGCGTCTTCTATTTTAGCGATTTCTCCTGCGATTTGAAGCATGAATCTTTTCATCAATACAAAATAGTAAGAATGCTTACAATTATCAACAAAAGACTGCAATGCATCCGCTATATCAATAACATAAAATTTAACCCAACCAAATTTCTTAGACAGTTGAATACTCTTTTCTATAGATTCTTCTCCTGCAAAATCAATATTGGAGAGATGCAAGGGTATAATTTCATATCCTACATTTTGCAATAAATATCCAGTAAGACCACTATCAAAACCTCCACTAAGAAGTAAAATGACCTTTTTGGATTTCATATTAAACACTAAAGATTTAGGTCTTTTAGAATGTTTAGATAGGAAAAATATTTTAACAAATAAAGGAATTTTACTTAATGATAATTGAACAATTCACTATGGAAATGTATCAAGAAGTGAAACATATATGGGAAAAAACAGGACTCACTTTAGGGAAATCTGATACAGAAGAAGAAGTTGAACGAGCATTAAGTTATACTCAAGATCTATTTATAGTTGGTAAAAAACAAGATAGAATTGTTGCAGTAGTTATGGGGGCTTTTGATGGAAGAAGAGGTTATGTACATCATTTAGCTGTAGATCCTGAATATCAGCGGTTTAGATTAGGAAAAGAAATGATGGAAGAACTTCACAACCGATTTAGAGATAAAGGAATAGTGAAGGTTCATTTATTTATTGAAGTTGACAATGAAGGTGTAATTGATTTTTACAAGAAAGTAGGATGGCACTCTCGAGAAGATTTAGCAATGATGAGTTTTGTGCCTAATTCTTAACTCATATCATCTTGCCAATTGAGCATTATGAAAAAGAAAAGGATTAAACAGGAGCAATTTCTATATTTAGAATATCAAGAATCCTTACCATTTCTTTAACATCATCTATGGTATTTATTCTCATTGAACTTCTGAACATGCTTGAGTTAAGTTCTGATGCAACTTTGAATATAGCTCTTTTTCTCCAAACATTTATCGATGGGTTATATAATAGAATATACATTATTTTCTTATTCAAATCACAGAGAAGATAAGTATCAGCATATTCCAATCTTTTGCCAATCATTTCTTTAAGAGAATTATCAGCATTAATCGCGTAAATTCTAGGTATTTTTCCAGAGAACATATCTATCATTCTTGTGTAGAGCTGCTTAATTGAAGAAGGATTGATGTCAGATTCTTTTTGTAGGCTTCTACCAATGAGAGTGAAGTATGGTTCTATTAGTCCATAACTATCTAAAACAGCTCTAACAGTACTTCCTTCAAAAAGGAAGTAAGCTACACATAGACGATACCCTGCTGCTGCAATTCTTTCATCTGTTGAGGATGTTATCTCTGTTTCAAAAGGAATAGCTATTGCTTTCAAATTTGCGTTTTCAGGTACTGGAAGTGGTCCAAGCATTTTTGGATTCTTAGTTCCATCCACTCTTCCAATTGAACCTTTATCCATTTCGACTAAAGTCATTCCTTGCATTACCAGAGTAAGAGCTATATTTTCTTCAAGAGTAGAATTATTAAACAAAATGTCAGGACCATAGTCTTTGAATATACTAAATACCAAAGCTGGCTCTTTACTTACATTTGGATTTATCATTTTTTTTCCTCAATATTCATCTTTTTTTAATGGTTGTTGATCTAGCAATATTGCTATTTCAGGGATTTTAGACAAAAATTCATATTTGATTTGTCTAGGCATTTCTTTCGTTGGATCACGTTCTTTATCTTCAATGAAAGCATTAAGAATCTCTTCAGCTAGAGCTTGTGCTTTTGATTCACTATCATCTCGATCAACGAATAAAACAATACTCCAAAATCCCATTTTTCGAATTACCATTTTAATCA
Source organism: Candidatus Heimdallarchaeota archaeon (assembly GCA_030607575.1). Taxonomy (GTDB): domain Archaea; phylum Asgardarchaeota; class Heimdallarchaeia; order Heimdallarchaeales; family Heimdallarchaeaceae; genus UBA460. The sequence continues at coordinate 8,878 of JAUWJS010000095.1, forward strand.
AACCAAGTTTGACAACATCCATTACCGATTCACTTTCAAAAATAGTTGAAGCCATAATGTTTAGAGCACTAATTAAACCACCCAGTAGAGTACTGTCATGCTCTTCAATTGATTTATCAAAAGTATGATCAAATGCAGGAACACCACCTTCTTGAAGAATAATAACTCTTTTAGGATTAACTTCTTCTCTCAATGGTGTTCTACCTGTCATCCTGGAAATAATCCAGTCAAAAGCTGTATAGAAATTTTCACCAGTTTTAATGCTTACAGGATAAATGGAAACTGAACGATTAATATCATCCATGATTACTTGAAATGCTGGATTCTGAAGTAAATCTGGGAAAGGTACTGAATCTGGTAAATCTGTTTTATTTGCCAAGAACAAAATTGAGGTTGATTGAGGGATTTTATCAAATAGACTGAAAATATATTCAAATGATGCTTCTATGTGGCGTACGGATTGCCCATCAATAACAAAGACAATCCCATCAATTTTACCCAAAATATCTTGGAAATAAGGGCTTTCTCTAGCTGTTTCTTCATCTGCTTCAAGAACAGTAATAACAGACTTACCATAAGTAATGTTAATGTAACAAGTTAATTGAGGAGGTTGTCCTTTAGAAATAGTCCCATATATTAAACGGCTAACAACACTGGATTTTCCTGACCCTTCCAGTCCTAGTATAACCAGTTGGGGAATCTTCTGTTCTTGAGAAGAAATCAACTTATCTCGGATAAAGGAAAGGTAATTACTCAATTAACGTCTTCCTCCTTCAACTTCTAGTGGAAACTTACTCTCAAACACATCGTTGAGATTCTTTTTAACTTCTGTAGGATTTCGACTAAAGTTCTCAAGAATTCTAAGCTGTATTTGTTGAGCTCTTGTGACAGGATCAATAGGATCAATCATAACGGATAAACAGTAAGCTCCTCTCTTAACGTGACTTACATGTTTCTTAAACAAACTTTCCAATTTAACAGATTGTATGCTTTCTTTAGACTCAATAGCAAACATTCTAGTTAATTCTTTCAATTTCTTAAAATCATTAGCAATTTCAGCTTGATCAGTAGGTCT
>JAUWJS010000001.1 GCA_030607575.1 Candidatus Heimdallarchaeota archaeon
ATAAAAATCCACAAAGGGCGAAAAGTCTAAATATACTTTCTTTAATTTCCTAACAAATTACTTAATAAGGGATAATATGAAAAATCGCACTTTAGTATTCTTATTGCTCTGCTTGGTAACAGTAACAAATGTACCCTATATATCTGATATCTCTGGTCAACAGACACTGAATTATGTAATTCTTTTTGATGAATCACATGGGCAAGTTTTCAATAGGACTTTTATGGATGCTGCTTTAAGCTCCCTTATTAATATTACAATTGAAGATCCAGACACTGAGCTTGTAATTGAACTTTTATTCCAGGTTGAATCAAGATTTAATTCTACAAACCTTCAAGGAGTAGATTTGCTTATTTTTACAAATCCTGGACTTGGAGAGGATGATAGCTTAGATCAAACAGAGAAAGATGCAATCCTTGATTACATGGAACTTGGTGGATCTTTATTTCTACTTTGCAATCCATTGACTCAACAAGATAATATTACAGGTCATCCTACCACAATGAATGAACTGCTAAATGAGAGAGACAATTGGTTAACATCTGCAAGATTTATGTTTGGAGCAAACCAGTCACTTTCTAGAGTAATTGTAGATGATTTTAATAGTACATATGGAAATGCAACACATGTAACGTTTAATGAGTATAATTCAACAAAGACAATTTTTAATGAAAATATAGATTTCTTCTGGCAAGAAACAAAAATTAACAATATTACAATTTATTCAGACTCCATTTCATTAGGAAATGAAAGACTGGAGGATGAGTTATTGGAAAAAATAGTTCAAGTTGGAAAAACACCCATTACATCATACGCAATTAATGAAGAATATGATATATTTAGAGATCCAACCAATGGTTTCCTTACTTGGCTTTTTGCAAAAAAAACTAGGGGTACCAGATTAGTCATGTCGGGTTCAACGATAATGTTCAGTGACTTAGAGATTGTAGAAAATTCAACTTGGATTGAACAGAATCAGAATCTCGAACTATGGAACAACCTCATTCTCTGGCTCTTGGAATATACTCCCCATCTAGAAAGAGATCCTCCTGCAATATGGGTTTTTGAGAACTATGCTTTGCTTGTTTTTGCTCTCTCTGCTGTAATTTTTGGTATTTCAATTTTTGTTTTCAAATATAGAAATAAAAGAAGAACCACCGTTACAATTAAGTGATTATCAAATTCTCTTTATATTTTCGTTTTTTTCTTTTACAAAAAGTGGTGTATAAATATTCAAATTTATGTATTTTTATGATGAATGTTCAGAGAACATATGATACTAGTACGGAAGCTCTTAGATTGCTAAAATCATTATTTAATGGTGAAATAGATATAGCTGACTTTAGATTTGAGATTAGTGAATATTCCCAAACTATGGCTAAAAATCTTTTCAGAGATAGCTTCCCTAGATTTAATCAGAATTTAAGGGACAAGCTTACTAATATTTTTCTAAGATATTGTTATAATGAAAAAAATGTGCAAGTGAATGAATTTTGGAAGTTTACTAATTATAAAGATTTTTGGATTGAAATAAAGAACTTTCATGATTACATTTATTCAAGAAGAATGAATTTAAGTGAGGTTGTTCAATTTTTTGAGACAAATCTATTGACGAATAAGAGAAAAATAAAACTAGACTTTGTGGAAAGGAAAGTAATAGAAAAACTTGATAAAACCCCCAATATTCTCAATAAGGATTTAGCAAACGAGCTAAATATTTCAGAGAAAAGAATAAGCAATATAATTAATTCCCTGAAATCAAGAGGAGTTTTTCTTGGTTGTTTTGCTGATTATTCTCTAATAGATGCCTACGAATTCTTTGGTTTCTCTGAAATTGAGAATTCAAGCAATGAGCTTAAATTTTTAGATAAAATAACTTTGTTTCCAGATTTCAAACTCTTCCATGGTTTATCTTCTCAAGAGATTAAACAGCCTTACATTTATCAGGTTGTAAACAAAAAAATAGTTTGTAACACAGAAGTGTTAAACCGTGGTCTTTCGTTTCAGGATTGGTTTTCTGTAAATAACTCTAAGAAAACTTCGAAAAGTTTGAATCGAGAGGAAAATTCAGATGATTTTTATGTTCCTACAGCAAGTAAAAATCATGTACTACAACTCATGAAGAACTGTGAAACAGATTTTAGAAGACCCAATATTAAAAAAATAGCAGAAGAAAACAACGTTTCCATTAGAACATTATTTAGAATTAAATCTAAACTTAAGGATAGAGGATTAATCCAACCTCAAATCATTGTGGAAAATGAGGAATTGATGGCTTTGGTAATTATCTCCCAAAGAGAACTTACTGAGTTTTACAACAAAGTACCGTTTGTTAAATCATATGAAGTCCAAAACATGGAGACTAATAGTAGATGGTTTTCTTTCATGTCTATTTTTGCTAGTGATTTCACCTTTATTTATTCAAAACTTAAGAATCACTCAGAGATTTTCCTAGCTGTAGGAAAAAAGGCAGTGAATTTAATATCACAATCCAATCAAAAGATTTATACAAATTAAATAAGGGAGTTTGTTACATGTCAAGTCAACGCTCATTAAAGGAAATAGTTGATATAATTTCAACTGAAACAAGTATGGGAAAAGAAGAAATTCATCAACTTATCAACGATAAGATGGAAGAATTAGGGGAGTTCGTGACACAGCTTGGGGCTGTTCATATTGTTGCAAGGGAAATGGGTGTTGATCTATCTTCAGAACCTCCAATTCAGGTACAAACCACTTTAAGTATCGATCAATTAGCTCTGGAACTAAAAAATGTCAATCTAATTGGTCGTATTTATAGAATTTACAACCAACATAATTTCAAGAAAAAAGATGATTCTGATGGAGTTTTGCAATCGGTTCTCATTGAGGATAAAACTGGTAAAGTTCGCGTTGTGCTTTGGGATCAGAAAGTAGTTGAGTTACAAGACACTAACTGCAAAGTAGGAGATCCAATAAGAATTTTAAATGGCTATACAAAAGCCGGACGGGATGAATCTGTAGAGGTACATTTAGGAATAAGAAGCCAAATTCAAGTTAGACCCTCTGGTATTGATGATTCTGAATTACCTGTATTTGAATCTGTATTTTCTAAAGTTAAGGATATTAGAGGAAATGAGATTGATATTTCTTTAATTGGTAAGGTAACTCAAAAAGATGACATCCTTGAATTTGAAAGGTCTGATGGTTCAAAAGGCAATAAACAAGGTTTAGTCCTTGGTGATGAAACCGGAGAGATTTATGTCAATTTCTGGAATGAAAAAGCTGATGATGTTCAAGATATCGGTTTAGGGGATATTATTGAAATTGTGGGATTAGCTGCAAAAGTAGGATTAAAGGGGCATCTAGAATTACATTCAAGCAAATACACAAATATTGTTAAAAGGGACAATTTTGCTGACATAATTGTGAAAAAAGGCTTTGTTGGCTCAGGAACAGATATTGGTGCTCAATTATTACTAATAAATCAGATTACTGAATTAGGTTCTCTTATGTCAACAAAAGGCATGATAATTCATGTAAATCCTTTACATGAATTTTCCAGAGAAAATGGATCTAAAGGTAAAGTAAGAGACATCACAATTTCTGACAGTACAGGGATTATTCGTGTTGTTTTATGGGATGATAAGACTCAACTAGTAAATGAAAAAGACATAAACAAAATCATCCCTATAATTAATGGTTTTACAAGAAAAGGAAGATATTCAGACATTGAGATTCATTGCGGAAATCAAACACGAGTAGATGTTGAGAGCATAGATTCTGATTCAATTAGCCAATATCAATTAGATTTTACAAGCATTAAAGATGTCACTGACGAAATGAAGGAAGCACACATACAAGGCATTGTAAGTGATCTAAGTCCAATTCAAGATATAAAGACCAAAGAAGATGAAATCATTCAACTAAGAAACTTAAGAGTTGAAGATCAATCAGGTACCATTCGCATTACTTGTTGGCGTGAAAATATAACTAAGATTTCTGATATAAGTATTGGTGATAGTATTGAAATTTATAATGCGGGTGTTAAAGAAGACGCTGGTTATGGAACTGAATTGTTAATCAGTAAAAATTCAATTGTAAAAAAATCATTAAATAATCCTTCTAATTCTCAAGATTTTGTACCTAGCTTAGAGGTTTCATCACTTGAAATTAACTTGGAGAAAATTAAAGATATAGAGGATATTGAAGAAGGAGATGAAGTTTCTATTCAAGCAACTGTAGTGAAACTCATAGAGAAACAATTTGTTTATCCATTATGTCCTGAATGTAAAAAGAAAATGAAAAAGGAAAATGATAATTACAACTGTGCAGTGCATGGAGATACTGATAAGCCATTAAACCGTATTCTTTTTACTTTCGTTGCTAATGATGGAACAGGAAATATTAATGTGCTATGCGCTGGTAAATTGGCTGAAATTGTCTTAGAACTGTCTGCTGACACTGCAGCAAGAATGGTGGCGGAAAATGAATCAGAAAAAGCTCCTTATTCCTTTTTAAAAGCAAATAATTTTGTTAATTCAGAATTGATAATAAGTGGCAAAGTAAATCAAAATCTTTATCTTAAAAGCTTAGAACTAATTGCTAACTCAATAGAAAAGGTTAGATATGCAGAAGCAACCAAAAACATGGTAAAACAGATTTACACTGAATAAAACCCCTTACCTTTTTTTGCAATTGGTCGAAAAGCTTATTAATAAACAAAATGCAACTTCAACCGTGTTAGTATGGATTTCACTATAATAAAAACCGCGATAATTATTGTAATTTTAGTTGCTATCATTTTTGCACTGTTTTACCATGCATTTAGTGTAGGAAAAGAGGAAGAAACAACTTAGTTGCTTAAATTTCGAGAACCATTCCTTTTTTCTTCTTGTAGACCTTAACTATAGCAGTAATTGCACCAAGCAGTACCCCTGAACTTGATACTAATGGTACTACTACGTTTGTTATAGACTTTGTATTTGAAACCTTAATCCCTACCAAATCAAGCATTAGTGCACTTCCCTTTGTAATTTGCAGATTTGTTACATAAATGTAAAGATCATTTACTTGTAATCCATACAAACTAGTCACATCATCTTGACCATTTAACATAAGCTTCCACTCATATTTCGAAGTAGAATAACTTTCATTCAAATAATATAACATGGAAACATCGGAATAGCTTTTAACCTCGGAATTAATAATAAAGTGTATTGAGATCATATCATCATTCTCTTCTGTCGTAGCTAATAAACTAGGCCCAACTGTAGTTATTTTCAATTTGTGTCCAACTATACTAGAATCTGCTTGAATATGCCAATAGAGTGCATTTGAATCCATATGAACAGGAATTTGTAAGGTATTTGTTTCGACATAAACATCTAAAAGGGGCATCATATCATCAGTAATGTAATATATCCACCTATCGTGTGTAGTTGGATAGGTAATATTATATGTAAGTGTAATATTCTCTGCGATTATCACATCTTCATTGCCTTTTTCAGCTGTTATAAGTAAATTTTCCAACAGTATCTGGAATGTCTTTATTACAATTGGTGTATAAGCTTTGAAAATTGAACTATTAATGTTGACAATAAGGAGATTTTGAGGTAAAGAAACTACATGTGTATAAAATCCATATTCGTCTGTAACTCCTGTGTGAGCTCCATATTCATTGATTTCAATTGTGATTGGTACTAGACCAACTGGTGAATTATCGGAGGTTACGTTAAAGTGTAGAAGAAAATCTGATGAAATCTCTGCATTTTCATACTTGAAATCTATATTTATTTCACTGTCATAGATTAGAATGTTAACGGTTTTTCGAATTGTTGCATGAGAAGAAGACGCAGCATGAATCTCCAATGTATAATTATTTTCTGTCAGATAGAAAGAAGAAATTCTAAAAACATACTGATTTTCTATTATGAAACAAGGAAGAATTTCATTGTCAAAAATTCCACTAATGGTGGCATTTTCAATTTCCACTAAATGATTAAGGCTAAGATAAGACACACTTATTTCTTTCAACGCATATTGTGGAATATTGATTTCTTGCTCAACTATTAATTCCGAAGCTTCTCTCGTTAGAGTTACAGTGGCATTTTCATACCCTATTAGATTGTTTTCGATTACAAGGAACGTTATCTCAACACTTCCACTTGTAATCCCGGGTGGGAAGGTAAATTCTAATTCTTCATTTACTAATTCACCTGTTGCACTTCCATTTTCAGCACCAACCCAGAACAACTCAATTAAATTGTTTTGAAGTGTTTCTCGAAAAATAAATGTAGCATTTAGAGTTTCGAAAATAGTTAAATTTTCAATGCTTATAGACTCTATTTGGTTCGGTAGAATGAATTGAAAACCAATATCATAGATTCCAGCTTTTCTTGCTAACAAGAGATTCCGATATCCTCCCCCTATATCAACATCACTCAAAATATCTGCACCCTGTAGGCTTCCTGTCATCAACCAAGTATTTGAATATGAAAAATTGACTGGGTTTACAAGTAGTGAAAGATTACTAATTGAAATAGAAAGTAGAATAGATATCTCATTTTGAAAAGAGATTTGTTGTTCATACGGTATGGATACTACACCTGACACCCTTACTGTAAAATTAGCACTTATTTTATAATTTGAATTGTGATACCAACCTAAATTATATTCATAGGGTGCTGTCCCCTCAAATAAGATATCTGCATTAAAATCACCTTCCCCCATGTTAGCTGAATTTATCTGTATGTCATTTAATCTTAGATTAATATCTGAGGGCGTTAATGAGGTTTCGAGCTTTAGATCATCAAATAGAACGGTACAATCCGAAACCTCAGGAGATATCACATAAATTCCAAATGATTTTAGCATTGTGGGTATCAAAGGATCCTCTTCAGAAAAGAGATCACTCATATAAAGAGTATAATCGTTCCACTGATTGTCCCAACTACTGTTTTGTAATAGCCTATATACTATGAATGGAGATGTTGTATTATCTCCAATTGATGGTGGTTCCACATCTGTGTAATGCCAATGAATCACCATAATACGACAAGTATCAAAAACAAAATCAAAAATTAATGATGAATTTAACACATACTGTAAGCTTGAGTTTGATGCTAGAAGGTAATTATAAGATATTTTTGTATTTGTATTGTATAAAGTTATGTCTTTTTGATTAAGTGCATACATTATGGATTCTGAATTGTAAGAATAGAATTTCCATACATACTCCCCATCCCAGCTTCCGGAATAATGCAATCTTTCAACTTCTACTCCAGCTTTAATAGTACCTTCTGAATAGAATTCTTGATTATCCTCCGCCCCTGGATTATTAATATATTGAGATTGTAAATCAGTAATATTTCCTTCTAGTGAATATTGTCCGTTGCTAGGTAAGAAAATACTTGAGTTTTCATCTTCAAAATTTCCTTCTAAAGGCTCCCCCAAATAATCTCCCGTCAAACTTATATTTGGACTGAAACCATTTAATGCGTCCTCTATTAAATTTTCCTCATTGCTTACTGATATTTCCTCATCTAACTCAGCCTGACTATTTTTTAGAAGCCCAGAACTATCAGTGATTTCAATTCCTTTCTTTCCCCCCTCTTCATTTAGATTTTTTATGATTTCATTGCCGTTAATATCAACAATAGATGTGGAATCATTACCATCAACTAAAGGAGATTTAAGAAATATTAGCATATAGAGTAAAAATATTACTGGAATTATCTTTTTGAGTCTCATTCTAATCATATATACTAACTATATTTTAAAAACAGCACAATTTTCAATAGGTTTGAGTAACCTAAAACATACTCTTTTTTGTATTTGAAAATCTCATTCCCACTTCTTGTCTATTTTTAATACCTTATATTAGTTTCATTTGGGTAAAAAAGTGTTTAAGCACACAAGAATGCTTTTTTCCTGAAAACGGAATACTTTCAACCCTCTGCCTCTTCTTTCTTTTAAAGTCAAACAAAAACACCAAACATAGTACTGAATTGTACACAAAATAGTTCATAGCTTTATTTCAATCTTAACAATTTTGAATAGTTTCGGAAAGGTTATTTTTCTGAGTAAAATGGAAAGCTGCTTGTGTGATGAATGCGGTTCTAGAATTATTCAAGAAAATGGTCTCAACGTGTGCCAAAAATGTGGTCTTGTACATGATTCCGTTCTTGAATCATCGTCCTTTCAACTGGGTACAATGTCTCGGGATGGAACTCGAAGAAATCAACAATATACATCAATTAATAATAATCTAGCCGTTGTAAGTTCTTTGGGTTCTTCGATTGGTTCAGTTGAGGAATACATGTTTAGAGATGCTAATGGATCTCTATTAGATGAAACAAATCAATATAAATTTCGAAAGTTCAAAAATTATTATCATATTCCTGGAGCTATAAAAGGAAAGGAAACGGATTTTAGAACGATTAAAATTTTAAATGAAGTGTTTTCGCGACTTCAAGTTTCCACTAAGATAAGAGATCGAACACTCTTTCTTTATCATAAATATAAATCTGAACATAAGAAGAAAATAACAAACCATGTTCTTTTATCTGCAATGGCTTTACTTCTAAGTGTTCGTGAATGTGGGCATAATTGTCCCCTTACCTTAAAAGAGATTGTTGGAACTTATAGAGAACTAGGACATAGAGTTCTTGGTAAAAATTTACTAAGTCTCATGCAAGATTTGAATATTAAACCCTCTGTAAGTGGAATTAGGAGAAGTGAAGATTATGTTTTTAGAATTTGTTCTCTAATCTGTCGTTCTGAAGCAATAAAGGAAAGAATTGAGAAAAAATATTCAATAGATGTTTATGTTTATGAAAAAATACTTCAACTTCTTTGCTTAAAAATACTTGAAAGAATCCCTTATCCTGATCGTGGAGGAAGAAGACCTTATCCTCTTTCTGCAGCCTCAGCTTATGTGGCTGATAAACTCCTATCACGAAAGATAAAACATTCCTCTGCCTTAACCCAGAAGTTGGTTGCACAGTCTGCGAATGTTGCCGAATTTACAATTCGGGATCATGCGGAGTTCATGTTTTCCTACGATTATGAGGATATAATTACAGAGGTTAGCGAAAGATTATCATCTAGTTTCGAATAATTTCAAGAAATATCTACAGAGATAACTAGGATATTGAAGTCTTCTTTCTAAATAGGGATGAGATTTAGTATGAAAAATCTGACCCCTACAACTATTGCTGAATGCAACAAAATTACAGGAACAAGCCTGAACTTTATTCTTTCTTCATTACCCATTTTAAGTAGATAGTAATTGTTTAGTAAATTTATGATAAGAAATGATACAGATAATATTGACCAAATAGAAAAAGAACTAGTAAATTCCCCTGTACTAATAAAACTGTATAGATTTGAGAATATAGGGGAAAAACCTGCAATCATTGCAATAGTAAACATAGTTACATAACGTATAATTTTGAGTCTCCTTCTATGAATTTTCAAAGATACTTCCTTTTCTTTAAGAACCTCTTCACGCATTCTAATTAATTTAGATGTAGTTTTTATTCGTTCAAGAATTTCCGTTTCATCTGCGTAGTCAACAGAGGAAAAAAGATTTCTTAAAGCAGGATAACTGAAATCAATAGAAGAAATTATTTCTAGTAAATTTTCTCCTAATTGCAATCTAGTAAGAATTTCTTTTGGTACATTTTTTGATAGAAAAAAAGATCTTTCCAGATTTTCACCATTCTCAAGCTTCAAAGCAATATTATTAAGAAAGTTAAAGTCTGTACAATTTAATCTTATCATATTAATCACCGATATTTTTATTGTTCATGAAACGAAGAATTAGGGTTCCAAAGACTGCATAAAGAAGAGGGAAAATGAATATTGTAGGAGAGTTTGATGGTAACAGGAATGATAGAACCATACTTAGTACTAGTGGTAATAGACAAGAAACCGCGATAAAAATTACTATATTATCTTCTATTAGTTTGATTCCTTTTCTTACATGTAATATAAATTCTGGATCAGATTCAATGAAAGCATTTTCGTTCTTTATGTTTTGGAATGATGTTTCATATTGTTTGTTCAAGAAAATTTTTCCGCCATTATTGATTATCTCATCTTCATTCTGCCCTAGATTCAAACTGTAAAGCATATCTTGAAAATATTTAGTATAATATTTGTCTTTGATTCCTTTAGTTAGCAGAAGCTCAACAGAGTGCGGAAAGGATTGAGTGGCAACCATATTGATTGATAACGAATTAATTATTAGAAAAGCTGTTTCCTCAAATTTTTGATGACGGTTTAGTATCTTGGTGCGAATATATTCACTTAACACAAAAAGAAATGATATACTCGCTATAGAGCTGATAAGTAAAGCAATTGGAACATTAATTAGAGTAACATAGTGGAAAAGCACAAACGAAATTACAAAAAACAATAAAGATGAATTTCCAATTAGCCTTATGTTCCTATAATCCTTTTCAGAAATAAAGAATTTGGAATGTTTCTCAACTTTTCCTAGAGCCAATCTATATAATATTGTCTTCGGAAAAATGCTGAACTGAGTAACTTTGGAATTGGATTGACCATAATTTATTGTTTTCATAAATAATCTTTCTCACTATTATTTGAGTTATTATTCTCAAGCTGTAATCCCCATTTTTCTGCTTGCATACTTCTGAAAAAATGATTTCTCTCTAGAATTGAATTAATTTTACTACTTAATCTTGATTTGTTTTTTATTATTTGAAACATTTGATTTTCTTTCATATCTTCATCATATATCTTGGTTAAGAAACCATAATCATTTTCTTTGCTAACGTTGTTAGAGTTTACCTCATAGACATCAACTATCTTTCGAATGAAAGTGCTTTTTGTTATTTCCCTCTTCATTATTATTATAATATCTAAAGAAAGAAAATCTGAACGAGCAATTTTATGAAGATTTTCCCACCTTCTAAAAATTTTTTCAACTGAATCTGAATGGGCTGTTTGTATTCCTTTCAAACCAGCATTAAGAGCTTCAAACATTGCTTGAGTGTGCTCCCTAGATTGAATTTCCCCTAAATATATCCAATCTGGAGATCTGTGTAACAATTTTAAGATTTCAGATGTCTTGGTATGGTTACTTCTGTTTGATTCAAAAGAATCTACTTGAATAGATAGATGCTTAAAACCCATTGATGCTTGATTGGTTGATTCTATTGCATCCTCAATTGCTATTTTTCTCCAGTGCTTAGGTGTGTATAAATCAATAGCATTTGCCAAGGTTGTTTTTCCTGCATTAGGTTCTCCTATAATAGTGATATTTTGTCTGCTGATTACAGCCTCCACTAAGTAAGATCCTAAGGATGTAGGTAAAGTATTGAGATTGATTAAGTCTAATAATTCAAGTGGTTTTCTTTTTAGTTTTCTAATATTGAAGGTAGGTCCATTTGGTGAAAGAGGGGGAAAGTCCATTGAAATACGTGAATGAAATCCTTGTGTTTGAAATTCAATTTTCAATGATGGTTTCTTAGCCGAAACAGTAATTGGGTGTTCAAGCTTGATTCTAGTTATTAGTGCTTCCAACTCCTCCTCATCAAGAATTACTTTAGTGTTACACCTTCCAAAAGTCTGATGATCCAAGTACAAGGCAGATCCTTTTTGATCCATATAAATTTCATTTACATAATGGTCTAATAAAGCAGGAATTAATTTGTCTAGTTTGATTAACCTGTAAATAAAAAGTTCTGTAAATACTTCAGGATCTATTTCAAGTCCATCTATTTCTAAAACCTTCCACATACACAAGGATTTAATTGTATCCACTAGATCATCGAATCTTAGAATCTCTTTTCCAAGTCTATCCTTATTCTTATTGACCAAAGCAGATAGTTCAGCAAATAATAATGGATCCTTTTGAAAGGCAAACAATGGGTTTGCTGTATAGTAGACTGTTCCATTTTCCTCATGAATAATAATTTTGAATCCCTGTATGTTGTATTCACTGATAACCTTACTTTCAGCATGTTTTCCTTGTTGTACACTATTACAACTAGTCATCTTTATCAGCTTCTTTTTCAATTGTTATTCTAATATTTAGTATATCAACACCACTTTTTTTCTTGATATTTCAAATCTGATTCTTAAAAATAACATTTTTACCAAACTTTTGGTAATAGATTTAAATAGAAAAAACTTTTACTTGATAGTGTGGAAAAATGGTAAATAATTATGACATAATGTGGACTGAAAAATATAGACCAAAAAATCTAAACGAACTCAAAGGTCATGAAGATATTGTTTTAAGGTTAAAAGGCTTTGTTGAAAGGAGAAATCTTCCACATCTTCTTTTTGCTGGTCCTCCAGGTACAGGTAAAACTACAGCTTTACTTGCTTTAGCTAATGACCTATTTGGGTCCAGTAATGTGTCTAGAAACCTTTTAGAGTTAAATGCATCAGATGATCGTGGAATTGATGCGATTCGTAATAAGGTTAAAGAATTTGCAAGAACTGCATCATATGGCGGTGTTCCATTCAAAATTGTTTGTTTAGATGAAGCTGACAGCTTAACATCGGCAGCACAACATGCTTTGAGACGTACTATGGAAAGATATGTAAAAACTAGCAGATTTGCTCTAATCTGTAATTATTCAAGCAAGTTAATTGAACCTATCCAATCTAGATGTGCGATTTTTCGTTTTAGACCTCTAGATAAAGTAAGCATGAAGGATTTTCTGACCCAAATATGTGATAAAGAAGGTTTAGTTTATGATGCTGAGGGTATTGAAACTGTGCTCTATATTTCAGAAGGTGATTTGAGGAAAGCCATTAACATTTTACAATCAACCGTTGCTTCAGGTAAATCCGTTGAGAGGATAACCGTTCTTCAAACAGTAGGTCATGCGGACCCTGAAAAAATTCGTGAGATGCTTAAATTTGCCCTCAAAGGTGATTTTTATAAAGCAAGAGATATTCTCCAACACTTGATTCTTGAATATGGCCTTTCTGGAACTGATGTAACTTATCAGATTTACAGAGAAATTCCCTCCTTAACTTTACCAGACCTACAAAAATTGGTGCTAAATGAATACTTGGCAGAGGTTGATTTTCGAATATCAGAAGGCGCTTCAAGCAACATTCAACTTAGTGCATTTTTAGCAAAACTAGTTAAAGAAAGTGGTTCAAAGGATTCTTAAATTCTTTCTACTTTTTCTTCCCTATCCCAAATCAAGAAAGAACTTATGAGCTGAGGTAACGAGGTTTTCTCTTTGCTTCAGTTTTAGTATCTCTGTTTCAAATTTCTTTAAAATTGATTTTTTTGTTCTTTTACTAATTAACCATTTAAGATTCTCATAGAAATGTTCAACCAATACTAACTGCTTAGGGTTAGCTGGCTCTAAATTTAATGCGTTAACACTTGTTTGTGCTTGAAGAAGCTTTTCTGTATTTTGTAGTTCTTTTGATAAGGTATTAAAATTCAGGATGTAACTTGTGATTCTTCTTACTTGTTCCCATAAGAAGGAGTTCGCTAGAAATTCAAGGATAATTCTATTTTCTTGCTCAATTACTGTTAGCTTATCAAGTTTCCTAGTCGTTATTCTATGATCCTTCTTGCAAAATAAGCTGAAATCATGTTCTCCTATAAACAAAGAACTGATAGTTTTGATTTTATCAACTGTCATGGAAGAGTTCGATTCTAAAAACTCCTTAGAGATGATATACCAGTATTTTTTCCACATACTGTATTTTGGAGAAAAATCCATTTCAACTTCAGAATACCCCCAACAAGCAATTGTTTTGTCTCTTGGTAAAACAGAATTTAATTCTTCTAAAATTATGTTTTTTTCACTATTAAATGAAAAGACATTGCCTATAGCATTAACATATTTGTCTGTCCTACTTGCACTTCTAAAATTGCTTTCTTCTGATGAATCTATGTATTTTATTTCTTCTAATGCTTGGATAATAGTTCCTTCTATAGTCCTTTTTTCAAGTTGTCTCTGATAACCATAATATCCTTTACCTTCGTAGAATACACGTACAGCATATCTTTTCATTTCTCATGAAGCCTTAATTAGTTACAATTAAAAACCTACTGTATTAAGAAGAAAAATTAAAAAGCATAGTGATTTTCAGTATATTACGGCCTCGATGGTGTAGCTTGGCCAATCATTGCGGACTCTCACTCCGCAGACCCGGGTTCAAATCCCGGTCGAGGCACCAATAATTTTTTAGTTCTCTCCCCATATTTTGAATAATTGTTTCAAAGAATGAGCCAGGATGTTATTATCTTTGAATTGATATATTAAGATTCTACCAAATCTCTTTTCCTTTATCAACCCTACATCCGTTAAATATTTTAAATGTCCCTTCACTGCAGAATGATTGAGATTTATGCTTCGTGATATCGCAGAAATGTTTAATTCCCCTAGTTCAGCTAACAACTTTAGAATTCTTACTCTTCCTCTTGAGGAAAAAACATCTTCTAATGGTATTTTAGGTTGTATTTCTCTATCGCTTTCCGTTGTCATTATTTTTTCCTCTATTTTTCAGCATATTCTACTGTTTTCTTTTGATTTTCGATAGACTTCATCAGAAAGAGCTCTATGGTTTCTACTGATATGTCGGGTATACTGATTAGTGTAGTTTTACCACGCATTCCTTCCCCTGAGATTTTTGTACTGATTACATCTTGTTTTGATAATTCTTTCAGATATGACCAGATTTGGGTATGTCGTCTAGGTTCCTCTTCATATTCCTCACAAGCTAATCTATAAGAGCTAATTGCATCATTTGTTGAAATATATGCATTTTTTGTGTGTTTTAATTTTCTTATAATCGCAAGCAGTATCAATTTCTGATGCAGAGTTAATGTTAAAATTACTTCTCTTCTTATTTCTGGGTGAATCAAAGCTTTTGCTTTTCTTACATGGTCAGGATAAACTATAGGGGAACTCTCGTCATCAGCGCATTGTCCTGCCCCCCAAAGTATTTCTATTGCATATCTTGCATCTCCTGATTTACTTGATATATCTGCAATAAGTTCAACGGAGTCTTCGGTAATGGTACTATCATAAAAGGCTAATTCTGATCGGGATTTAATAATGTCCTTTAAATCAGTTTCAGAGTATCGATCCAAGGAAATGTGATTAGATTGAAAACTGCTTTGAGTACTTGCATCTAGTTGATGGATAAAATTCAGATTTCTTGCGATAAAAACATATGAAATCCATTGTTTAGCTGTCATTTCACTAATTCTAAGTAATGTGTAAGGAAAATCTGTACCTACTCTAGATATAAGATAATCAATCTCATCTAAAACTAACAAAACCTTTGGAGAATAGAAGTCAAGTAATCTAATTAGAAGTGATTGTAATTCCTCAAACGAATAACCTCTTGGTGGAATTGCCTTATTTAGTTTCCTTGCCAAAGTGCTAATAATGAGATATGGACTTTTGTAAATTCTACAATTAATATAGACAAGCAAGAAATTCTTGTTTTTGTCAATGTTTTCCAAAAGTTGACCAAACCGTTTTGCGAGGGTTGTTTTTCCAGATCCTGTTGGTCCGGTTATACAGATTTTTCTCAACGGTTCATCTTGTTCTTCGAAAATTGTTTTGAAGTATTTAGCTAAAGTCCTGAGTTCTTCCTCCCTATGTGGAAGATATGGCGGAGTGTATGTAACAGACAAACAACCAATGTTTTTGAAAACAGTTGGTTTTTTGATTAGTGAATTAAAATATTCTTCATCTGATGAGTGCATCATATCGTCTCTAAGATAGTCAAGAGAATTTACTATTTATACTTAATAGAGAGACATCTCTGAAAGTGAACTTCTTGCTGGAAAATGTTCTTCTCAATAATCAGGTTTTTGTTGGGTTCTAAATGCAGTTTTAGAAATAAAGCTAAAATTCAAAATATCTGTAAGTGTTGAATGTAAAAAATAAGTCGTCTTTGTTTCTTACTTGTCAGTCTTTTTCTTCTTCTTTTGTCATCTTTTTCTTTGGGGTGTTTTAATAGCTTCTTTTTACTATTAGAGTAACCTTTCCAAGAGTGAGATATGATGTATAAACCAAAATTCGACCCTGACGAAGGAGACGATGGAATTTTACCACCCGCCTGGTCTCCAGGATAATTCTCCTTCTTTTTCATTTTTATTTACTTCCTATTGGTTTGAAAGTCGATATTTCTCTAGTTTATAAATCAATTTAAGGATTAGATTCTGAGTGAGTGATATGGTATTCGATAGTTTTGTAGAAGAACTAAATAAAATTAGTACTTCTGATGCTTTTTATAATTTCATAAAAAAAATCCGTCCTATTTGTGCAAATGAGAAATCCTCTCGCGTTAATTTCTTGATAGATGATTCAATCAGAAAAAGTGAAGGCTTCAGTGACACAAGAATTCTAGTAGATTTATATGATTTGAAAATCAGACAACTATATTCTTCTATGGTCAATCTTCCTGAAATTCTTGAGATTCACTCAACTATGCGGCTTTTATGTGAAAAATTAGAATATGATCAAGGATTAGCTTTGGTATTCCAGTTAGCATGGCACATAGAAAAACTTAGAGGAAATATAGATATAAGTTCCAAGAATATTAGCCAAGCAATTGAAATTGTAAAAAATTCTTCTTCTATAGATGACTATACAAAATATTTTTGTTTATACTCCTATGCAATAGAAAAATGGTTAAAAAATCGCAGCTTATCCAGTTCCGATATTCTTGAAGAATGTGTTTTCTACTTTTATTCCAACAACTACTATCATGGATTGGCAATGTCTTTGGGTGTTTTACTTATAATCTATCAGCAAACACAGAATAAAGAAGAATCAATGAAATTGGTTCAAAAAATTCTAAACAGAAGAGACCTTTTAAATAAAATGCCAGAAGAAATTCAATCAATCATCTATTTTTTTGTTGGTTTTAATCAGGAATTATACTTCAATCTTAATGAAGCAGAAAAACATTTGCTCAAGTCTAAAGGCATTTTGAAATCTATTTACAGTAAAAGTATCTATTCAGGATACTATCTAACTGCCCTCTCCTATTTAACTTCAACATATGCACTTCAAGGAAAACTAGAACTAGCTTTCAAACAAATGAAAGAAGTAGAAGAATTAATAGAAGAGGGAATTGCCACAAAAAATCTAGATTCCTTCAGTAAAGAACAAATGAAACATATTTTCAACCTAACGAAATTTTATATTCAATCAAGATTTCAAAACTTTCGAGTAGAAGATTTACATGAATTAGTACAAACTATTGTAGATAATGTTGACAAATATCAAAGTAATGCGATTTTCTTTAGTGAATTTCTCTTGAATGCAGAACTTACCAAAGATCAACTAGTAAAAATAAAGAACCTGAACAGTCCAAGTACTAAGAGAGTTGAACATATTATTAATTTCCTAATTGAAAAAACAACTCATACTGATGAAAAACAAGTTATGAATTATACTTCTAAACTAAAGAAAAGACCCGTAGAAGAGCGAATGACTTTTACGGAGAAAGCTTTTGCTGATTTACTTGCGACTCAAGAATATTACAAAATCAACCGTTTTACAGAAATCTATCCTCTATTGAAGAAATATAAGAATCAGTTGCATAAGATAGAAGTTCTTGAAATGCGTGTTTTCATGGAAGCTTTCATCCAAGTTGGTGCTTACAAGAATGGTGATCCTCTGGGTCCAGCTCTTCAGTACATGGCTATTAAAAAATGCAGACAGCATGGATTTGGTAGATTAGAGAACAAATTACTAGACTATCTCACAATGCAAGGAAATGATACAATTAGAATGATGATGTAAATCATCCGATTGCTTCATTCTTCTTTGGAATCTTATCCAACATTCTATCAAGCAAATTTTATCTTACCACACAAAGAAATTTTTTCGTGGTAAGATTTTTCAACTTTTTTTCGCAGGTGATTTAAAATAAAAATGAAATGGAATTCTTCCTTCTTTTTTTTAGATATTTTTGTACTAAAAATCATATGTCGATAAAGTTAAAAATCAGTAGGTTGGGTCTAATACATACCTAGGCGGAGATTGCCGAGTGGTCAAAGGCGCTAGAATGAGGATCTAGTCCTTAGTGGTCCGGGAGTTCGAATCTCCCTCTCCGCACCAGTTTTTATTTTAACCAAATAGATTTTCAAAAGAAACCTGGGACCAGTCTATCAGACTCATTGTAATTCCAAAGATTATGGTAAAAATCAATATGGCGACACCTATCAAAAGAATTTCTTCTAATATAGGTCCCCCTCTTTTGTTCTTGAAAATCAAACCTTTTATCCCTTTTAATAGCATTAACATAATTCTCATTATTTGTATAAAGGACAATATTTAAACTCCACAAAACTGATTTTAACCTCCTTGAGTGCTTTTTCACATACTTTTAGCTGATGTTTAAAAAACTTGAAGATGGAAAACCTTTTTTAGTATCATCATTGGGTCGAATATAGAATCCTTTGCCGGGTGCGTCTATGGATATAGAACTTATAGAATTATTTCCTAATTCAATAAAATTCATATTGTCAGATGTGACATTAGCGTTTGCTAACGCAATTAGAAGAACAGCGTTAGCTGAAGTGCCATCATTGACTATTGAAGATGTATATGTTTTGAAAAACACATCACCCCTTTTTGATGAGTTCATAGCTCATAGATTGGGATTAATTCCTTTAAAATTCGACATTGATGCTCTGGAGTTAAACTTCAGAGATGAATGTGATTGTGGAGGGATTGGTTGTAATTTGTGCACCGTGACATTAACACTCTCAAAAGAAACAGATGCTCAAACATCTACTGTTGTTTATAGTTCAGATTTAATTTCAACTCAGGCTGGAGTTGAACCTATAAGTTCTGTGATTCCAATTGTAAAATTGGGTCCAAATCAAGCTCTGGAACTAGAGTGTATGGCACAACTAGGTAAAGGAAAAGAGCATGCTAAGTGGCAACCTGTTTCTGCCATGGGTTACCAAGCATTCCCAATCCCAACTATAGATAAGGAAAAATGTACTAATTGTTTAGCATGTATAGATGCATGTTATAGGGGCGTTTACCAAAAGACCGGTGATAAAGTACAAATTGCTAATCCTTTGAACTGCACTTTGTGTGATTACTGTCTTGAAGTTTGCGAACCAAATGCAATAACAATCGGCAAAGATTCTACAAAAGTCATTTTTTCCTTTGAAACTAATGGGGGTTTAGATCCTTCAACAACATTAACAAAATCTGGTGAGTTAATTATCGCAAAAATCGACGAATTCAAAAAGACTCTTGAATCAACATTGGCAGAGGAAAAAGAATCATAAAGTGAACTGAAATGCCTAGGAGAACAGGAACTACTGATCCAAATGTACTTGAACTTATTCATAAATTAAAAAAGAAAACTGCGGAAACACAAGCAGCATTATGGAAAACTGTAGCAGAGAAAATAGAAAGACCTCGAAGAAAGAGAGCTACAGT
Source organism: Candidatus Heimdallarchaeota archaeon (assembly GCA_030607575.1). Classification (GTDB taxonomy): domain Archaea; phylum Asgardarchaeota; class Heimdallarchaeia; order Heimdallarchaeales; family Heimdallarchaeaceae; genus UBA460. Next base: position 19,422 of record JAUWJS010000001.1, read on the forward strand.
CAATCTCAGTAAGATCAGTCGTTATTCTAAAGAAAATGATATAATCGTTGTTCCCGGTTCTGTTCTAAGTGCCGGATACTTAAACCATCAAGTAACAATTGCGGCTCTGAAATTCTCAGAAGGAGCAAAAGAGAAAATTAAAGCCAGTAAAAGCAAACACATAACCATTGATGAGTTATTGGAATCAAAACAAGAGGTTAGTAAAATTAAGATTATAGTATAATTGGTGTGAAAAATGGCAAAAAACACAACAACAACTGGAACTCAAATTTCAGTTACCAAAATTAATATTGATGCAGATAATGCAATTTTAGGAAGATTATCTACAGAGGTAGCCAAATATTTGCTGGAAGGTTATACTGTAAATATACTAAATTGTGAAAAAGCTGTTATTTCTGGTAAAAAACATTCAATTTTAAGAGAATATAGAGATATGCAACAGATACATACACATACTAATCCTAGACGTGGTCCTTTTCACCCAAAAAGACCAGATCGTTTGGTTAGGAGAACAGTTAGAGGTATGTTACCTTGGAAGAAAAGTAGGGGAAAGCAAGCATATCATAGATTATTAACATACATTGGAGTTCCAGAAGAGTTTACTGATAGTGAAATGATTAAACCTAAGTTTGCAGATGCAAGCAAACTAACATGCAAGAAAATAACTATCGGTGAATTATGTAAAGAATTTGGGTGGAGCGAATAAATAAGTGATGAATATGGGTAAAGTAATTGTATCTTCAGGAAAAAGAAAAACAGCTATTGCTCGAGCTACTATAAAAGAAGGTAAAGGCAGAATTAGAATTAATGGAGTGCCTTTAGAAGTCTTACCAAATGAATTGAGTAGAATAAAGATTGGCGAGATTTTCATTATTGCAGGTGAGGAAGTACGAGAATCAATTGACATAAAAGTCAATGTAAGGGGAGGAGGATTTATGGGTCAAGCTGAAGCAATCCGAACTGCTATTGCAAGAGGATTGGTAGAATATTACGATGATTTAACAATGAAAGAAAAATTTATTGTTTATGATAAAACAATCGTTTCAGGTGATCCAAGAAGAACTGAACCCAAACATTTTGGTGGAAGAAGTTCTCGATCAAGATTCCAAAAATCCTATCGTTAGGTTTTTTTTCTTTCCTTTCTTGTGCAATTTAAGATGACTTTCAATTTAGATTGTTCCATTGGAGAAGGTGGAGGTTCCATAGTACGAATATCTTCAGCTTTAGCAGCTGCTACGGATACTGATTTGAATCTTTTTAACATTCGTTCTAATAGATCAAATCCTGGTTTAAGGGCTCAACACATAGAAGCAATTAGTGCAATTAAACAATTTTCTGGATTTTTTTCAGTTGATTCGAATATTGGAGACAAAGTATTAGCTTTAACAAAGAAAAATGCAAAGTCAGACAAAGCATTTGTAAAAGTTGGAACAGCTGGAAGCATCGGTTTAGTGGCACAAGCAGTCTTATTCTATGCTTTTTCTCAGAAAAGAGATTTGGAATTAACTATAAGTGGTGGTGCCACTCATGGTAAATGGGCCCCTTCAGTGGAATATATTCAACACATTACTCATGAATTAATAGGATTAATGGACAAGAAAATAAAAACAAATACAATATACTATGGCTTTTATCCTAGGGGAGGAGCAAAATGCGTTTTTCAGTTTAAAAGTCATGACATACTCTCCCCACTAAACTTAATAGAAAAAGGGGAATTACTAGAAGTAGAAATTTTTTCGACAGCTTCACAATCATTGAAGGGAAGGCTTGTTGCTGAAAGACAAGCAGATGCTTTCACAAAAAAGATAAAACTAAATGTTGATATAAATAGAAATATCAACTATGTTAAATCTCTAAATCCTGGTTCAGGATTGACAGTTGTTGGAATTTATTCTTCAGGTAGTAGAATTGGATGTTTTACTCCAGGTGAAAGAAGAATAACCGCTGAACAAGTTGCGGGATTATGTGCAAAGATTTGGGAAAGAAATTCTCATGGTTCTGCAGCTGTAGATGAATATGCTGCAGATCAGTTGATTGTACCACTGTTTTTAACTGAAGGAAAATCAGAAATATCTGTACCTACAATCTCAAGTCATACTAAAACCAACATAAACTTGGCTCAGAAGTTTATAAAAAGAAAAACTAACATTGAAAGAAAATCAGATTGTTTTCATATAACTGTTGAAGATTTGTAGTTTCTACTTAAATGACTATTTCATTCAATTTCTTTCTTAACGACATATTTATATGATGTTAATAAAGTCGGAGTACGACGTCAAAACGCAGTTCATAGGTTCTGTAAGAATAAGTAATAAGACGTTTAAAAATTAAAATTAGCAACATAAAGTGATAAATATGGGGCATCGAAGGGTAAGTGCTCCCCATCGATCATCACTAGGATATCGAAGGGTAAGAGCAAGAAGAATTATCCCTGCACCTCGCGCATGGCAAGAATACGAGGGTGCTCCCAAACTATTGGGATTTCTCGGAATCAAAGCAGGGATGACGCATTGCGTATATATTGAAGATCGACCAAGGAGTCACTTGGCGAATAGAGAAGTAACTGCAGCTATAACTTGCATCGAGACACCTCCTATCGTAATTTTTGGATTACGCGGTTACGAAAAATCAGCGTATGGTCTTCAGATTGCTGCTGATCTTTTAGCAACTGAAAACAAGGAAGAGCTGAAACGTAGACTTAAAACTCCAAAAGAATATGATTTTGAAAAGGCTAAGAAGAAGCTAGAAGATAAACTAGAAAAAATTGTTGAGTTAAGAGCGATCGTTCATACACAACCTTACTTAACTGGAATAGGAATGAAAACACCTCAAATAGCTGAAATCAAAATTGGATGCAGCGAAATAAAGGAAGGTTTTGAATACGGTCTTTCTCTTCTTGGAAAGGAATTGTTAATCAGGGATGTGTTTAAGGCAGGAGAATTTGTTGATTCAATTGGTGTAACCAAAGGTAAGGGTTTCCAAGGTCCAGTAAAGAGACATGGAGTTAAAATACTTCAACACAAGTCCAAAGGTACCAAACGTGGTGTTGGATCAATAGGACCATGGACACCATCCAGAACAATGTGGACTATTCCAAGATATGGGCAAATGGGGTTCCATGTGAGGACTGAATACAACAAACGAATAATGCAGATAGGATCTGATGGATTACAAATAGTACCTAAAGGTGGATTTGTTAAATATGGTGTGGTAAAAAACAATTATGTTTTAGTGAAAGGATCAATACCTGGACCTAAAAAGAGAACAGTAATGCTTAGAGGACCAATGAGAAAAGCTCCACAACCAATTAAAGAACCACAAATTCTGCATATCTCAACAAGGAGTCAACAAGGTTAGGTGTGAGGAGATAAAAATGAATGTATCAAAATATTCAATCAAAGGACAGAAAATGAGTGAAAAAGTAGAACTCCCAAAAGTTTTTACCACAACATTTCGTCCAGATGTTATCAAACGTGCTGTTTTAGCCGAACAAAGTTGGAAGAAACAACCTAAAGGTGTTAGTCCTCTAGCTGGGCGTATGGTCGCTGTTGAAAATTGGGGTCCTGGAAGAGGGGCAGCTCGAGTACCACGTATTAAAGGTTCTAGAACACATAGTGCTCAAAGAACAGCATTTATTCCTCAAGCCAGAGGAGGCCACAAAGCACATCCTCCAACAGCAGAGAAAAAGATTATAGAGAAAGTAAATAGAAAAGAACACTTACTTGCCCTTAAATCAGCTATAGCTTATACAGCATCAAAAACCGCAGTGGGTGATAGAGGACACAGATTTGAAGATAAAATGGAATTTCCAATCATTGTAGAATCGAAAGCAGAGGTTATAGAAAAAACACAAGATGTTGTTAGATTCTTGGGAAATCTGGGTTTGTCTTTAGAACTCATGAGAATTAAAATAGGTAAGAAAGTTCGTCCTGGAAAAGGTAAAGGAAGAGGAAGAAAATATAAAGTTCCTGTCGGTCCTTTAATTGTTGTTGGCGATAGAGAATGTCCATTATCTAAAGCGGGTAGAAATATTCTAGGAACCACAGTTATATCCGTAAGGGAATTATCTACAGAGATGTTAGCACCAGGAACTTATCCTGGAAGACTTACTATTTGGACTGAGGATGCGATAAAATCCCTAGGAGAACGTTTTGGGTGATGAAAAATGGATCCGTATAAAATTATAAAGAAACCACTTATCTCAGAAAAGGACTTTGAACTAATAGAAAAAGAAAATAAATTGGTCCTATGGGTTGATCTCAGAGCTACAAAGAAGCAAATTAAAGAAGCAATTGAAATACTATACAACGTTAAGGTAGATAAGGTTAATACATTAATAACTCCCAAAGGAACAAAGAAAGCATACGTAAGACTAAGTGAATTTGATGATGCTGCTGATATTGCATCACGAATGGGATTATTCTAAAAGGTGATTTGAATGGGTAAGAAAATACTAGTTCAGAGACGTGGAAGAGGAACTTCACAGTTCAGAGCAGCTTCTCATAAGAAAAAAGGTAGTGTAAAATACAGAAAAGTTGCAAAAATCGAATATTCAGGAAGAATTACTGGATTTGTTAAAGATATTGTTCATGATCCTGGTAGAGGGGCTCCCGTAGCTAAAGTACTTTTTGAGGATGGACTCAAGAAGATTATACTGCCTTCTGAAGGTATTCGAGTAGGACAAAAAATCGAATATGGAACGAGTGCAGCAGTTCAATTAGGTAACACAATGCCTTTACAAGCTATTCCTGATGGATCTCCAGTTTTCAATATTGAATTAACACCAGGAGATGGTGGGCGTTTAATAAGAGCCAGCGGTGGATATGCAACTATTTTAGGTCATGATAAAGGCAAAGTTACAGTACAGCTTCCAAGTGGAGAAATGAAAGACATTCCCCAAAGATGCAGAGCTACTATTGGAATTGTTGCTGGAGGGGGAAGAACAGAGAAACCTTTTGTTAAAGCTGGAAATATGCATCATCATAAAAAAGCTAAAGGCCACTACTATCCTAAAGTAAGAGGTGTAGCAATGAATGCAGTTTCACATCCACATGGTGGTGGTGCTCATCAAAGTCCCCCACGTTCAACAACCGTTTCAAGACATGCACAACCTGGAAGAAAAGTAGGTTTGATAGCAGCAAAAAGAAGCGGTAGAAGAAGAGGTAAGAAATAACCTCTCATTTTCTTTATTTTTTTATTTTCATGTTCAATTTTGCTTGTTTTTTCAGTATAAAATACAATCCCAAATATCAGATAAACAATATCAAAGGAAGACATATCTATTTAAGCACACCAAACTTGCTGTACAAAAATAGTCATTATAAAGTCTATACCAATTAGGTAATTAGGAGATAACTAAACATGGATGATAAGAAAGATTATGGGCAAATTGAATTCATTTTCAAAAAGCCTCAGAATTTTGAAGGTTGTACATTACTAAATGGTTGGCATGGAATAGGTGAGTGCGGCTTTATTTCAATGAGCCATCTTGTTGACAACCTCAAAGCTGAAAGAATCGGTTTTATAATTACAGACAATATTCCACAATTTATAACAATAAAAAATGAGAAAATTACTTTTCCATTTGAGATATATAGAAAGGATGACCTTGTAGTAGTTCTACCAATATTCGAACCAATAAAATCTGAACATCTAGCTTTTACAAAAACCTTAGTAGAATGGTCTATAAATGAAAGATTCAAACAATCAATTCTTATTGGTGGATTAGACAGAAGATTAAAAGATGAAAATGAAATAAAAGCGATATATACTCAAGCATTTAAGGAAAAAAGACCCGAGGTAGAGATTCCAGTTTTAGATGAAGGATTATATGTTACAGGACCCTTGGCATATATGTTAATGTTCTATGAACTTAATGATTTTCCAACAATTGCTCTTTTACCATACGCTGAACGTTCAAGACCCGATCCAATCGCCGCAAGCATTGCTGTAAATGCAATAAATAATGTATTAGATATTGAAATAAATGTTCAAGAGCTTCTAGAAGAAGCTGAAAGAATCGAAAAGGAAATTGAATCCTTATTACAAGCAAGCAAATCTAGAAAAGACACAGATATGAATTCAGATAAAGGAATGTTTGTTTAAAAATCTAGAAAAACCAGCGCTTTAGTAATATAGTAGTTAAGTTATTGATTCATTTCCACATACTTTTATTTCATATAGATAGTCTCAGAACTCATAATTAATTTCTTCTTCTACTGTTTGTAGAAATTCTTCTGACACTGTTAGTTTCAATATTTCCTTGAATTTCTCTGTTTGCAATACTGAGTTTTTAACAATGGCTTCTATTTCTTCTATTAATCCTTGTAGGGAGTTTACATCCTTAATGGTTATCTGAAATTGTGTTTTTAGGGTCTTTTTACCTTCAATTATTTCTTCTTCAGATAGTAAATCTATTTTGTTCAATACTCGTATAATCAAAACATTAGGAAATTCTTTTTCAATATCTTCAAAAAGATTGAATTGTTCCTCAAGTGAGATAGTTGCATCTTTAGAGATGTCAAACATGAAAAGAATAATGTCAGAGATGTGTCTAATTGATATTATACTCTGTCGTTCAATCAGATTTCTATCTCGAAATGGCCTATCCAAAAGACCAGGTGTATCCACTACCTGTATGTTGGTCATTCCTATATCTCTATGGCCAAATATAATTTTCTTTGTTGTAAAAGGATATTCTCCAACTTCAGGTTTTCCAGTAGATATTTCTATCACCAAAGAAGATTTTCCTACATTTGGAGCTCCTGCGATAACAACTGTTGGATAATTAACATTGAAATCAGGAACCGTTTTGAGTTTTTTAATGACCCTAATTAGATAGTTGACATCACCTTTGGCTTTTTTTAATAGAGAAGCCATTCGTCCATTTGATTGATTTCTAATTTCTGCCATTTCGTTAGGATGATTTGTTTCTTTTAGTCTGGCAATATGGTCTCTTTCTAATTCTTTTATCTGTTTTTCAATACCACCCAAACGACCCAAAATTTTCCTTATTTTGTCGATATTCCCCATCAGATCGCAAATTTCACCATAGAATGGGTGAAGACTTTCAATCCATGGAAATTGATTTATAATCCGTTCTAATTTTTCTGTTATAACTAGTGAAAGAGTAGAAATCCTTTCTATTTCTAAGTTTGCTATTTTTTCCTCTCTTGAAATTCGTCGTTTAGATGATTTGATTCTAAGATTTTTGGTTTGTTTAAAAGCAACTGACAGAATCACATCTATAGGTGGTATATAACTGACTCTTCTGAATGGGTTACCTTTATACCTTTGATTTGACATACAAACCACTCTCTTAATCAATTACTGATAAGTCGATTTCATGCTCGAAATATCTGTCTAGATTTTTTACTACTTCTTCTTTTCTTCTATTATACTTTTCTTGATATTTAAGAACCATTTCAATCAGATTTGGTTTGCAATCTTGTCCACAGATTAGATCTCCGCCTTTGCAGCCTGCTTCAATCTTATCAAGTTCATCATCATCTTCAACGAAATATTTTGAGAACCAATCAAAAATTGTGCATATTTCGGGATTTGCACCTAGTTCTCTTTGCTCCTTTATAGTTGTTCTTCCTCCTGTAAGGGCATTCATGATTTTCTTCTTAATTGTTTTTGGTTCATCTCTTAGGAAAACGCAAGTTTCCTCAACGGATGAAGACATAGGTCTTCCTGTTAATCCTTTGAGATATTTTATGTATAAAGACGCTGGAAGTGTGATTTTTCTCTTTCTCGCAACATCTCTTGTCAATCTTATAAATACATCCTGATCCAATCCAATAGGAACAACTACAGGTAAATCATAATCTGTAGTTGGATGAAGAATATGTGCTGCCTGAATATTTGTATAATTAATAACACCTGTATTTTCCTCTCCACTTAACCCAAGTGCTGATCTAACTGCATTAAATGTTTGATTTATAGAAAACGTTAATGCTAGATAATGTATTCTTGGTGTCATGCTCGAAATATATGCGCTCACATTTTCAGGTTTAAAACCTATTGCAAAGATGTCAATTGCATTTTGTATAACCAATTTGTAAGTTTCTTCTAATGAATCTACTTTACGAAAAACATATTTTTCATCGTCTGAAAAGGGTAAGAAGTATTTACATCTATATTTATCCTGTAAATGTCTAATTAAATCGTATAATATAAGATGACCGAAATGTAAATCATTAGAAGGACCCCTTCCACTGATTATTGCAAAAGATTTCTTCTGTTCCACCCTATCTAAGATTTTGCCGAAATCTCTATGTGCAAATACTACTCCTCTTCTAAAAAAGAGATTATCTGTACCTATTCTTGGAAGTATCTTGTCAATCTTAGAAATACCAAATTCAGAAAGAATTTTCTCATAATCCTCTCTTTTTTCAATCACATGGGATTCTATATTCTGATTCATCTCTACACCTCTAAAATAAAATGCAATAATTAAAAGCTTGATTATATGGAAGTGGACAATACTTTACTGCACTATTTTGCGAACAAAAACCAATAGAAGCTATTTCCAGTCCAAGTTACCACACTCAATAGTTTTTCTAGAAAAATACTTTATAATACTATCGTCTAACTAGAATAGACAATGAAAAACTGGTATGGGTTGTATTCTAAGACATTGGAACAAATATCTAAAGAAGATATAAAGAACAAAAAAACTATTGTTGGCTTCAATGTCAATGTAGACAAAATAATAGAAATCACACCAGAATCTATAGATAAAAAACTACTTGATGGAATTGATTTAGTATTAGAGAACGGTAAGATTAGACTTCCTTCTAAAGTTAATTCGATTGGAGATTTTCTTTCCTATTTTGTATACTCTATGATGGAGGGGAAGGCACTTGAAATAACAGTTCTATCAGAAACAATCGCAAATTGGATTGAGAACAATTTTGAGATTAAGAGTGATCAAATAGGTGGTCAAGCAGGAATTATAGCAAATTTATTCAAAAGTATTGAAGTTAGGGATGTTTTGTTAAGTTTACCAGTAAATGATCCTCAACTTGCTAATTTGTTAGAACCTTCGCTTCTAACTATTATTGAAGAAGGAAATTCATACTCAATTCAAGAAATTAGTAAAGTGAAATTCATGGATAGAGAACCTCTTTCTCACTATGTTTTTGAGTTTAAAGCAGGCAATTATCAATTTAATTCATTTGATTTTAATTGTCCAAGAGATAATAGGTTCATTTTTACCTATGATGAGATTAATACATTGGTCAAATTTAACAAAGGTTTTCATGAATTCAGTCAGAATTTTATTCAAGAGTATACTCTAGCAATACTTTCCGGTTTTTGCTTAGCATATGAAAAACAAAGTTCCTTTGATGACATGTTTCGTCCAGTCACAAAAATGATTAAAAATTGGAAAAGAATCAATTCTAATCTCTATATTCATATAGAATTGTCTTCTAGCTATAATGCTAAGAAAAGGAATTCTATTAAGAAAAATCTTTTTCCAGTAGCAAACTCTATTGGTGTAAATGAACAAGAACTCTTACTCTTCTCTTCTTCAGATAAGAATCATAGAGAATTAGGTGTTGATCAGAAGAGCACTTCCACCGCTCTATTTCAGTTATTACGTAATCTATTCTCAGAGTATCCTCACTTAAGAATACATCTTCACTATCTCGGATATTTTCTTGTGATATCACCTGTAATGAAAGCTGAGGAAGCAGAGAGAGCTAGAACTGCCCTTATTATGTCATCTCTTTTTGCTGCTTCAAAAGCTAAAAGAGGTGTGATAGAATCATATCAAGATATAAATGATATTGAACTAAATCTATCTTCTAAAGGTTTTGAAGAACTCATTAAACTCCATTCTTATATTGAATCAAACTTTGAGGTAAAAGGGAACTTATCTGAAACAGGAATACTGGTAACCCCTTCCTTCTCTTTGGTCGGGATACCAACTATTTTAGTGAAAAATCCTCAAAAATTAGTTGGTCTTGGTGATACAATTTCTTCAACAGCTGTTCTTTTTGATACAAATGATTAGATAAATTGTAACAGCGAAATTCTAATTATTAAAGAATTCTTGTGCTTAAATATCTTCTTTTTACTAGAATATTGATTACTGAAAATATTCAGAAAACTGAGTAGATATCCTATGAGTACTGTCTTTTCTGCTAGTGATGGAAATAACAAAATGAACTTTAATCAAGATCATAATGAGAGTGTTATCCTGTTTGAGCTCACCAATAGTAATATCGGAACAAAGATGTTCAATCTAACCAATGAGTTGAATTCAAGAGGAATCATGTTTTCCTTCTGGATAACAAAGAAAAGAAAATATCTAATCATTTACAAAATCAATCAAATTTCATTAAGTAAAGAGAAACTTGAAAACTTGTTAAAACATCTAATTTCAACATATTCTCTAAGGATGGAATCAAATCTTGATAATTTCTTTATCCCAGATATTAAGAAAATTGACCAAGATGGAAAGATCTTAACATTAACTCATGAAGATAACTCAAAGCAATTTGTACTAGCATGTCAATTGGTAAATTTGGATTTAGAAGCTGATACAATAGTTAAGAGATTTACACAATTCACCAATAACTTGGTTGAAGCTGAGGTATTTTCCATAAATATCTCACAATTTGCTTCAAATGAGAAAAATCATCAAAGTACACAATCTTTAGGGGTTTTCTTCATAGCAAGAAGCTATGATAAAAATTTAATAAAGGAAAAAGAAGCAATACTTTTGAGATTTCTTAAAGCAAGCACAGTCAAACTAAACGGGCAGATGGTTTTTCTCTCAAAGCGTGATATTGTTAGACATAAGGCTAATTTTCAATATTTTGTTCCTTGGATTAAGCATAATGTATTCATCAATGACTTAGTAAATATTGTAAGATTGTTACCACCTATTAAAATAGATGTACAAAGGAAAATATTCCAAGATGAGAAAAAGAAAAAGGAAATAGAAAAGCAAGTTACAGTTCCTAGTCAAAATCAAAAGAATGTAGTTTCTCTACCTTTTCCAAATACTAAGAAACCCTTTCCAAGTGTTCGGAGTAAGAAACTAGAACCACCAATATTCATCAAAGCCAAGGATATACCAACAGAAGATATAGAGAAGTATGTTCCAAGTAAAATTGATGATCTTTTTGTACCTATTCCAAGGACATTGAATCCAGTTTTTGATGCAGAATATCTAAAAGTTCGGATAAGTAAGATATTCAAGGATTTGGAATTCAAGGAATCGTTGATATTTGAAGAAAACTTCGATTTAGTTTTGCGTAAAGGTTCTTCTTATGTTTTTGTGAAGTTTTTCAAGGATACATTAACTCAAAACCATGCTTACAAAGTAATAGAAAATTTGAGCTCTATTGCAGGTTTAAGAAACCAGTTCCTATGCATCGTTGTAGCAGATGTAGTAGATGAAATTTCGAAAAAACTCCTAAGTGAATACAATGTAATTCATTTAACTATTACAGATGTACTTGTTAGTGATAAGTTGAAAGCAAAAATATATGGAACTATTCTGGCATAAAGTAATTTTTGAAGTTTGGTTTTCATGATATCTTTGTGTAATAGGGCTTGATGTACTGATAGAAAACAACTATAATTTTTTTTCATGATTTGTTTAAAGAATTAGATAAAAATCTTTGGTATTACAGAAGCTTTTCAGTTGTACGATAAAGGTTATAATTATGGGGGACCCCAACAAAAAGATTTCTTCTTATATAGCAAGTTTTGTAGAAAGGTTTTTCCCGAAACATGAAGAATCAATCCACAGTGGCTTATTTCTGATATCTAATGAAGATGAAACATTGAAAATAATAGACTGGTACTTCAATGGATATTCAGTTATTTCTGAAACAGTTTCATCCCATATACAAAATTTATGTAAGAATAAAACTGTCAGATTCACCAATGATGGGATGTATGCATTAGTAGAAGATCAGAACAAGATACCTAATAATGATCTAAATGAAGTAGCAAAACATCTAGAAACTGCTTTAGCTGAATATGATTCTGGAATGCAAATTGTGAAAGAAGCACAAAAGCTGTTCTCAGCAAAAAATGTTGGAATTGGTTATTGAAATAAATCAATATGAAGTCAATGAAACATCTTTATCTTTAGTTAATGTTTTGGGTCTTATTTTCTTCCAGATCTTCTTAATTGTTTCAGCATCATTTGGGTGAGCATAAACTCTTACAAGTGTAAAAAGAGACCTATAAGCTCTTGGACCAGCGAAAGTTGTAATATAGGAGGTTGTGTTCAAAGCCTCATTAAGAGTGAATGATTTTGAGCCAGGACGAATTTTTTCATAAGGATCATAAATATATATATTTGAAGCTTGAAATTCTTGTTCATTAATTGTTGATAGTTTGTAAGTAGAATCAATTTTCATATCAAATTCCAAAGAAATATTCTTTTCTTCTGTGTAACTTTTGATTTTCTTGATGAATGATTCTTGAGAAGTTATATTACATAAATCTTCAACACTAACACCTAAATTTTCAGCTGTTGATTCATCAATAATCTTTTCCCAAACAGCCTTGTAAAGCCTACGATCAAACAAATCTTTAACAAGTGATTTTGCTTTTGCAAGCTTATCAGAATCTTTTGAGAATATTTCACCAACAAGGGTATATTCGTTTAAATAGGTATATGCTGCTAAATCATTTGTTCGTTCTATGAGATTCAATGGCTCACAAGCTTCTCTTAACATTTCATGAATCGTTATATCTGCTGCTCTAGCAGTTTTATGGAAATACACATTTTTGTATTCGAAAAATCTTCCAATAAGGGATGAATAGATATCATCCAAACATTTCCAATTATAGTGAATTGCATCTTTCCTGAGGTGTTTTTGAATCGTTGTATTGTTAATAATCCGATTAACAGCTATTATACCAAAATGCAATGTACCTGCAAAGAAAGAATCTCTGAGCATAAAGTCCAATCTGTCTGCACCAAGTGCTCCTTGAATCAGGGGGTGCATGATATAATTCTCTCCATCCCAGACTTTCATGAGTTCTTCTGGGGCGATAAATTCTTCAATAAATGGCTTTAGAAACTCAGAGTTAACCATTTTGTCTCGATGGACATCATGTCCATGAGGTGCGTTTGGATATACTCTTTTAAAGACAACATCATCATATGTGTGGCTAAAAGGACCATGACCTATGTCATGTAAGAGTCCAGCTAAACGTGCTAGTTGAGTTTTTTCCACTACATCGTCATCTTCTCTAAAAACTTCTTCAGCATATTTACCTGCTAAGTGCATGACACCAACACTATGGGTAAATCTGGAATGGATAGCTGAAGGATAAACTTGTCTAACACCTGATAATTGGCTGATCCATCTTAATCTTTGAAAAATGGGTGTGTCTATGATTTTATTCTCGATTTCTGTCATACGTATTTCATCGTATATAGGATCTCGAATTGTACGTGCAAAATTCAGCGCCTTTGTCATAGGAATTCCTCAATACACTTATTGCTTAATTAATATTACAACCTTTTAATCTTTTTGCTCATTAATAGAATCACGACAAAATTCGATTCAGCGCCTCTAGATGCAATAGTGGATTAACTCAAACCAATAAATACCTGTTTAAATCATAGAATCTAAATTGTTGGTGGACCGACCGGGATTTGAACCCGGGGCTACTTCATTGCGAACGAAGCGATCTACCAGGCTGATCTATCGGCCCAAATGTTTTATTATCATTTGTAACAATTAATAAATTTTAGTTTAGAAAGAGAATTCTGAAATTGAAGTTTTTCAAAAAAGGATTGATTAGGAAGAATAATAATATTCTATCCAGGACTCTTTATTCGCATGATTTTGCTTTTTCCAATTGCTTTCCAGTATTCAACTTCAGCTCCTTCCTTAATTTGAGCTTTCATCTCTTCTTCACTTGGTAGAGCAGTTTCAAATGTTTCATAAGTTTCGAGATCCATCATTTGCGCACTGTCGTTACCAACAGATATAACTTGAGCATTTCTTTTATCAATGATTGGAGATTGTAGCTTTAAGTCACCTGGAATGGAAATTTCTGTTTTACTTCCTGTAAATATATTTTCTATTTTCATTCTACATTTTGTGTGACCATGTTTGCCACTTTTTGATTTTTCAATTGAACGAACGAGAAAAACTTCGTCGTTTTGAATAATATGATTTCCTTCCTTAATTTGGCTAGCTCTAACTGGTGTAATATCATATTCAGACATTTTTTGTTCCCCTTTGAAATCTTTTTCTTTTTTATTGATAAGTTCAATTGATATAATATATTTAAAGGATTTTGGTCATCATTTTCAAACTATCTTATACAGAAATGTAAACCAATAGAATCAGTTGTGAACTAATTAAAGAGTAGAAGAGATGGATTTATCCATCAAAAGAACTATCTTTGAGGTTTGGGCTTCTTACCAATAACAATTTGCTTGATAGCAACTCCATTAATATGAGTAACCTGCCATTTAACGCCAGGAATATCTCCCATTGCTCCCTTCTGAGCTCCCCCAATACTACAAACAATTACTTCATCATGTTCATCAATATATAAGAGCCCACCGTCATGAGGAACAAAAGCACCCACTTGTTTTCCATTTTTAGTAAGTCTAACTCTTACACATTTTCTTAAAGCTGAGTTTGGTTGTTTGCTTTCTACACCATATTTCTCAACAACAATGCCTCTTGCTGCTGGACTACCTTCAAGTGGATCAGTCTTTTTATCTAATCTTAACATTCTTCGCTTGTACTGCATATCCTTCCATCGGAAGTGTTTTCTTTTATTTTTGAGTTTTCTAGCAGCGAATTCGCCTTTCGGACTTTTGGATCCTGTCATAATATCACATTTTTGCTTAATAGTTCAAACATTAACTATTAGTTAAAGTTCCCTCATAAGATTTTAATAAAAACTTTCTGTTCACTTACTTTTAACTCATTTAACTTGAATAAAAGAAAAAAGTGGAGATACAACAAAGCTTGATTATTTATCCTCTTTATCACTGAATTCTCTGTAATTAGAACTCATAGTAAGGTCAACAATTCCAGTACCTAAAGCAATAGTTTGTCCAACAATAACATTTTCAGTTATACCTTCGAGTGGATCATACTCTCCGTGAACAGCAGCATCCAAAAGATGTTTGACAGTTACTTCAAAAGCAGCTCGTGCAAAAACTGAGCTTTTCTTACCAGAAATACCATGACGACCGATTTGAAGAATTTCGCCTGTATGGCTCATTAAATCAGATACCAACATAACGTGTCTCTTATCAACATCTAATCCTTGTTCTTTCATAACAGATAAGGATTCTTTAACTAATGCATTTCGAGCTGCTTCAATTCCTAGAGTTTCAGCTATTTGGTTGATGTCAGTAGTATAACATCTTGTAGGATCAACACCAGGAATTCTTAATAATTCACTGAAATTACTCCCCTCACTTTGCAAGTAGTATTTACCTTCCTTACTTTTCATTACTACTACACGATTTACATTTTTAATGCCTTTAATTGGTATTTCTCGTACTTTTTCAGCTAGTTTTGGAAGATCACTGAATTTTAGTTCTTTAAGTGGAATAATAACAATCATATTCTCGTCTTCTGGGTCTATTTCAACTTTGCATTCTTTTCTTCGTAATTGAATTTTGCTCATAACAGTTTGTGGTTCTGTATCTTTATCTTTAAGCAGAAGAGCATCAAGTTTGATTCTTACTGTTCCTTCAGAAAAACTATGAGTTATGCTGTGTGCGACTTTGTTTACAGTTGTAAGTTCTATTCTTCTAGTAACTTGTTTTGCTAAATTCTCGCTCTTTTCTGTAAGCTCGTCTAAGTAAATAGTCATTGTTGGTGTGCTAGGATTCTTTCGTGCATCAAGAATTTCGATTAAACGAGGTAAACCTCTTAAGACAGACATTTCAGCAACACCAGAATAATGAAATGTTTGAAGTGTCATTTGTGTTCCAGGCTCACCAATAGATTGAGCAGCAACGGTTCCAACTGCGCTCCCAGGATCAATTTGAGCAAATTCATAACTGTTGATAATTTCTTTGATGATTTGTTCTAATTGACTCTTAGTGAGTTTTCTTCCTTTTAATTCACTTTTCAGTTCATCATAGACAGTGTCAGGAACCAATTTATCCTTATGGAAGGTTTCCAAACGAAGTTTTATTTGATTTGTAGTTAAAGATTGTGCCATTTTTATTCCTCCTCTGCTTCCTCTAGATGGGTTTCAAGAATCTTGTTAATGATGATAGAAACATTAACTGCTTTTCCATGATCACTTTTTGCTGGATCTACATTATCTTCACCATAAAGGAATTGAACTATTTCTCCTGCTGCATTTCGGACTGTTTTGTCATAACAAGAAGAAATATCTTGAAGTGCATTTACAAGTCTTCGTTGCATGTAACCGCTTTGAGATGTACGAACAGCTGTATCAACAAGCCCTTCCCTTCCACCAGCTGCATGCATAAAGAATTCAATAGGATTCAATCCTGTTCTGAAACTACTATCAACAAAACCATGAGCTTCAGCTGAAAGATCTCCTCGCTTGAAGAAAGGAAGTACTCTATCTTTATATCCTCTCTGAATTCTCTGTCCACGAACAGCTTGTTGACCTACACAAGCACTCATCTGTCCTAGATTTAACATGTTTCCTCTAGCACCAGTTCTTGCCATAATTAAAGCTTCATTATCATCATCTAAGTATTCTGCACTCACATTAGAACAGTTAGTTCTTGCGTTTGCGAGTATTTCCATGATTCTTGCTTCCAAAGTTTCTTCTTCAGTTCGACCTGCTTGTCGTTCAAGAGTTCCATCTTCATACTGCTTGACTATTTTGAGGACGTTCTTTTTAGCTACTGTTAAAATTTCTTCGATTTGTTTATCAGCTTCAGGAGGGATGTCAATATCACTGGCACCCATACTAAAACCCCTGAGTGTAATGTTAGTAATTAACATTCTAGTAACGCTATCTAAGAATGTCCTTGTTCTATCTGCACCATATTCCTTTAGAATACGATGAAGCACACTATCAGGAACTTCTGCACCAAAAGCCTTTTTGTCAATAATGCCTGAGACCAGAACACCATCTCTTATTAGAATATATCCTTCTACTGAGCATTTTATTTTCTTACAAATATCATGCTTTTCACATAAATTGTTGAACATAGTGAAGTTAAAATCATCAGGGAGTAAAGCACTAAATAGTGTTTTTCCACTCCACATTGGTTCTCCTTTTGGTCCTTTTGTATCAGCTTTTGGTAAATTTTCCAATCCAGCAGCAGTAATTAATTGAGATGCTTCACTTTTGGCATAAACAGCTGTTTTACGGGTTAAGAAATAGGCACTAGTAATAAAATCTTGGATAGCACCAATAATGGGACCACCATATCTTGGGGTGCTTATTTGTTCTTGAACCCTCATTAGGATTCTAGCTTCAGCTTGTGCTTCTTCACTTTGAGGGACATGAAGATTCATTTCGTCTCCATCAAAATCTGCATTGTACGGTCTACAAACAGGTAATGTTAATCTAAAGGTCTTATATGGAACAACTTTGACTTCATGAGCCATAATACTCATTCTATGAAGGCTTGGCTGTCGATTGAAGAGAACGACATCACCATCACGAAGATGTCTCTCAATTATAAATTCGGGTTGAAGAGAATCAGCAACAGCTTGCAAGTTTCTAGCATACCGTAGATCAACCCTTCTTCCATCAGGCCTAATAATATAATTGACACCTGGGAAATTGCGGGGACCTTTCATAACAAGTTCTTTCATTTCCTCAATGTTCCATTCAGTTACTCTTTCGGGAACGGTAAGAATTTCAGAAATGTCTCTTGGGACTCCCACCTCATTAATGCTCAACAATGGGTCTGGACTGATTACAGTCCTTGCACTAAAATCTACTCTCTTTCCACTAAGATTTGCTCTAAAACGACCTTCTTTACCCTTCAACCGTTGGGTAAGTGTTCTTAAAGCTCTCCCACTTCGGTGTCTCGCTGGAGGAATACCACTTATTTCATTATCGAAATATGTACTAACATGGTATTGTAGAAGTTCCCACAAATCTTCCACAATTAATTGAGGAGCACCAGCTTCTCGGTTTTCAAGCAACCTCTGGTTAATTCTAATAATATCAACTAGTTTATGTGTAAGATCATCTTCTGACCTAATACCATTTTCTAACGTTATGCTTGGACGAACGCTTACAGGAGGTACTGGTAAAACTTTTAGAATCATCCATTCAGGGCGAGCAAATTGTGGATTAATTCCTAATAGTCTGCAATCATCTTTAGCCGCATCTTTATCTTTAGTATACTCACCTTTATCGCTATCTTTAGAATCCTCATTACCTTGACCAATATCTTCAAACCAACTATGAATATCAGACGGAGAAAGTTTATTAGTCTGTTTTTGACCAGTTTCTGTTTCTACCTCTTCATAATAAGTTGTCGGTTTTTCAAGTCTGATTTTGTTTTGTTCTTCTTTACAATAAGAACAAGAAGTCTTTTTAGCAGCTTTTTTCAGTACTTCTTCAATAAGGTCATAATCAGGAACACCCCATTGGTCCTCATACTCGTCCATTTTGTCAATAATTTCCTTGATTTCAGCGGGTTCAAGGAGAATTCTGTGACAAGCACGACATGTAGCCCTAAGAACCTTATAGATAAGTTTGTTAAAACCAACATGAATAACAGGGCGAGAAAGTTCAATATGACCAAAATGACCAGGACAACTCCCTACTCTAGCTCCACAAGTTTTACAGCGTTGACCAGGATCAATGGTTCCCAAGGATCCATCCATCAAACCAGTAGCAACAGGAGTACCATCTGCATCATAGGTGTCAGGAGTAATAATACGTTCAACCGAAAGCTTTCTGACAGTATTTGGGTCAAGTAAGCCAAAACGAATTCCCTTTATAGTTTTATAGCTATCTGAGCTCATTCTATTTCCTCAAAAAATTGTAGAATCCCTACACTAGTCACGTGACTTTACAACACGGCTTCTAGTAATTGATAAAAACCTTTTGATTCCCAACCGTTTGCAAAGCTGAGATTCTGTTCTAGATGTGTTTGGTAATTTGGAAAGGAAATCTGTAAATCCTCATAATTTATTAAGCGCTTAAAGAATTATTAATCAAGAACATGAAAATATATTATAGTGATATTCATGATAATTGATGGAAGAAAGTTTTCAAAAGAGTATACAAATAAAGTACTCAAACCTCGTTGTGAAGTTATAAAAGGAAAATACAATAAAGCACTCAAATTATCTACCATACTTGTGGGTGAAGATCCTGCTTCAGAGTCTTATCGTAGGATAAGAGAGAAGTTTTTTGCAAATCTTTGTGTTGAATCTGATGTTCTTCAGCTTCCTGAAGAAACAACAGAGGAGGAACTTTTAGACATAATAGATAAACAAAATAATGATGATAGTATCAATGGAATACTTGTTCAATTGCCTTTGCCTAAACATATGGATGAAGATAAAATCATAGAAAGTATCTCTCTAAATAAAGACATTGAAGGTTTATCTCCTGGCAATGTTCATGCTTGGACAAAATCTGCCCCCAATTTAATTCCTGCAACAGCTTTAGGTGTTCTTGCGTTATTGAAACATTATAAAATACCATTATACGGAAAACATGCTGTAGTTGTTGGAAGAAGTATGATAGTTGGAAAACCAGTAGCTCACCTTCTTCTACGAGAACATGCAACTGTAACAATATGTCATTCAAGATCAAAACCACTTGAGAAATATACTCGTGAGGCAGATATTCTTGTTGCAGCTGTAGGGCGCCCCCATCTTATTCGAAAAGGCATGGTGAAAGAAGATGCTGTGATTATAGATGTAGGCGTTAACTTCGAGGATGGCAAACTGTTGGGGGATGTAGACTTTGAAGACTTAAAAGACAATGTCGCTTATATTTCCCCTGTTCCTGGTGGAAGTGGTCCAGCTACAGTTTGTATGCTAGCAAGCAACCTGCTTTTAGCTTTTGAGCTCAAACAAGCAAAAGATGACCTTAATCTTCAGAAATGTATTCGAGAGTATTATGCAGATTATGAAGCAAAAGGAGACAAAAATCCTTGTATATAGTTCAAGAAAACTATTTAGAATATGGTTAACAACATAAAAACAATGATAGAACCTACACTCAACGCCAGATTAGAAATTGATGAGCGAGAATATCATATGACTGCAGTCTTCTTGGAAAACGCAGTCTCTTTATACATTTATGAGGAAACTCCCAAACTTGGAACACTTGCTATATCAGTTCCTGGTACAGACATTATGCAAGCTTCAACTCTTTACGTTACCGGATCATCAGATGCTCATTTTGTAAGAATGCTAGGAGAAAGATTTGCTACACAGTTTCAGAAATTAGTTTTATTATCTTTATGTCTGCAAGAAACTTCAAATGAGCTTATCTTAAAAATAATGCAACAAGTAGAAAACATAATTATTGAAGAAAAAAAGAAAAATAGTGAAAGGGATAATAATCCCTAATTCAAGTTATTTTAATATAGACAAACCTGGATATAATGGGAAATGTTTTGTAAGCTCTAAAATATCCTCTTTAACTTTGGCGCATACTTCTGGGCTTCCTTTTGCCTTTATAACTGTTGAAAGACCTTCTGCTATTACTTTCATTTCTGATTCTTTCATTCCTCTAGAGGTTATAGCTGGGGTTCCGAGTCTTAAACCTGAAGGATTGAAAGGACTTGAAGGTTCATAAGGTACTGTGTTTTTGTTTAGTGTTATACCAGCTTCATCTAAAGCTGTTTGAATTAGTCCTCCTTGCCCAATTAGATCTTCAGGACGCAAGTCAATGAGAATAAGATGATTGTCTGTTCCATTTGTAACAAGTTTTATTCCAAGAGCCATTAATTCATCTGCCAATACTTTTGCATTCTTAACAATTTGTTTTGCATAATCTTTAAACTCAGGTTTCATAGCTTCTGCAAATGCTACAGCTCTTGCTGCAGTAGAATGATCATGAGGTCCTCCTTGCAAACCTGGAAACACTGCTGAATCTATCAATCGTGCTAAACTAAATGGTTCACCTGCCTTTGTTTTCTTATTTGGATGGTGTATCTCATGTAATCTATCTTCAGTCTTACACATAATGATTGCACCACGTGGTCCTCTAAGACTTTTGTGAGTTGTAGTTGTTACAACGTCAGCATAAGGTATAGGACTTTCATGTGCTCCACCTACAACCAAACCTGAAATATGAGAAATATCTGCAAGCTGGTAAGCATCAACTTCTTCTGCAATATCTTGGAAAGCCTTGAAGTCGATTTTTCTGGGATATGCGGTTAAACCGGATATAATCATTTTGGGTTTTTCTTTTCTAGCTAGTTCATGGATAACTGCCATATCTAGCATTTCTGTCTCTTTATCAACATCATAGCTAACACAAGCATAATTCTTACCAGAGAAGTTTACATGACTTCCATGAGTAAGATGACCTCCTGATGTAAGACTGAAACCTAGGAATTTATCTTTTAGATTTAGTAAAGCAAAGAAAACAGCTTGATTAGCTGGAGAGCCAGAATACGGTTGAACATTAACATGTTCACATCCAAAGAGCTCCTTGGCGCGTTCTATAGCTAGAATTTCAACTTCATCTACAATTTCATTTCCACCGTAGTACCTTTTCTTAGGGTAACCTTCGGAGTATTTGTTGGTGAAAACGCTCCCCATAGCCTGAAGAACAGATCGATAAGTGTAATTTTCAGAAGGAATAAGCTCTATGCCTTCTTCCTGACGTTTTAATTCTCTTAGAAGCATATCAGCAACTTCTGGATCAGAATTAGCTAAATTATTCATTAAATTCATAATTAATCCTCTGAAGAACATCATTGTGTTTTCTTTAAATATTTTTTTCAATCACACTAGTGCGCAAAAACATAGTTTTTGAAAATCTTACCACACAATAAATAATTTACGTGGAAAGATTTCCACACCTTATGATTTTCGCTTATTTTTCTTTTCTTCTAAAATGGTATTATTCTCTCGTATCCCGTTTTCCCTCTTTTCTTTGTTGCATCTACTATTACTTTTATTGAAGTATTGCCAGCTCTATTGCGTGAAGGATCAAGTGATGATCCACCCATATTTTCAAGTATGGTTATATCATTGGCCCCGGCTCTAGTAATTCTTGCCCATTCAACTGCTTTGATATCACATATATCTATATCTTCATCCACTACTGTACACCATTTAAGTGAAGGGTGTGCCTCAAAAGCTGTCAAACCAACTTTCTGCCCATCTATATCTGTTTGAGTTGTCACTGAAATTACCGCGCTTAACCACCCACACCCACTGGGAGTTAGGTAAACCCCGTGCACTTTGGGGACAACTTTACTCACACGGTTGTGAATTTCTGCTTCACGTGGAAATCCCATAAGAATGAAATGTTCTTCATAAGCAGGAAGAATAGTCTGGAAGATAGGATCATCTCGATAAAGTAAGTCTTCAAATTGAATGATGGGTTGGGTACGAATATCATCAGGAGTACCTGTTATATCAACAAAAGGTCCTTCGGCTACTTCTTCATCGGCTAGAATTCTTCCTTCTAGAATAAATTCAACATCGGAAGGAACAGGAATACCATAACGGGGAGTTTTGAGAATGGAAAGATTCCCTCTCATGAGGGAGTTAGCAATAGCAAGTTCAGATTTACCTGAGGGAGATGGAGAAGAAGCTGCCAAAGCTAGAATGGGATGATAACCATTAACGACAGCAATAGGTGTATCCAAACCTTTACGCTTGTTCTCTAAAAAGATCTTATGTAAATTTCGGGGAACAATTCGAATAACTCCCTGTTGATCATTAAGAACCATCATTCTATGGATGCTCATGTTAGGAATATCAGTATTGGGAAATTGTGCGAAAACAATACCTGAGGTGAGATATCTCTCAGCATCAGTAGGAAAGAATTTAGGGATAGGGAGATGGGAGAGATTAACAGGTTTGGTGTTAGAGAAAGTAAGACTAGTTTCAACCTCCAAAGGATATTGAGGGTTAAGAAGCGATTGTTGAAAGAAGCTATAATAATCCTCATGTTCGTTTAAAACGAGTTTAAGTTGCTCGCGGGAAGAGAGAGTATTGCCTAAGAGAGGAAAGTGTGAATCTTCAACATTGGAAAACAAAACAGCTTTATTGTAGTTTGATTGAAGATGCTTCGTAATCTCATATTCCAACTTAACTTCATCATTAATCTCAACTAGAAAATCAGATTGTTTGAGTGTTTCAAGATAGGGTCGTAAGCTCATAAAATCACAACTTCCTCTGAATACAAAAGATATAAGATACAATGATTTAAATATCTTGTTAGAAAGAAAACGATAGAAAAATCAGCCTTCCTTGCGGGGATTGCCGAGTGGTCAAAGGCGCTAGATTCAGATTCTAGTCCTTAGTGGTCCGGGAGTTCGAATCTCCCTTCCCGCACCAAAATGGCGATCAGTTTTATCAAAAACATAGGTGTAAATTATGAAAATAGGAATCATGAGCGATAGTCATGATCACCGATCAAATATAAGAAAAGCTTTGGAACTTTTTACAGAAAAAGAAATAGACGCAATAATTCATGCTGGAGATTTAATTTCCCCATTTTGTGTAAAAATGTTTGAAGAATACAAAGGTAAATTCTATCTTTGTTCAGGGAACAATAAAGGTGATACGGCAGTCATATCAGAAATGATGAAAGAAGTTGGATTCTTTTATCCAGAAATAGGTGAAATCAGTTTAGATGGACAGAAGTTTGCTCTCTATCATGGTACAGAAGAGCTTATACTTAATTCCCTGATTTATTCAAAAACTCCTTATGATTATATTATAACAGGACACACCCATAAGAAACTTCTGAAGAAAGTTGGAAAAACTATCATAATAAATCCCGGGGAAACTTTTGATTTATATGACCATCCAACAGTAGCAATTCTTGATACAACAACACGTAAAGTAGACTTTTATTCACTAGATTAGGGGAAAGAATTGAAATATTCTCATTTACATTCCAATGGAGGGGTTATCGGGAAAGAGTTTAGAGAGTATGTTGAAGAACTCTTTGGTGGTGTTTTAGCTAAGAAATATTTCGAAAAAATATCTACACCAATGGAAGAATACACACTTCATGTTTTTCAGAAGTATGATACGATAGAACGAATAGTAGACAGTTTTGGACAGATCGGATATGAAACCAAAATACATAGTAAGTTCCCCAATGTAATAGTAACGAAACCAAAAGGACCATTTCCTTTAGAGTTTGAAGAAAATACGAAAGAGGTGATTGTTGATAATCGTGCAGCAGAGATGATCTATCAAGGATCAGATATTTTTATTCCAGGAGTTAAAAGAGCGAATAAAGTAAGGGTGGATGATATAGTTAAGGTACTGAACCAAGTAAAAATTCCTGTAGCAAAAGCAAAGGCTTTACTAAATCATCATGATATGTTGGTTAAAGGGAAAGGAGTTGCAGCAAGGAATTTAATTTCTCCGTTCAAGGTTCCAAACCTTCAACAAGTAGGTTTAGATGATTTTCCTGCATACTTTCAAAGTTTACCTGCTTATTTAACCAGTATGAATCTAGAACCGAAACCAAATGAAAAGATTCTTGATTGTTGCGCAGCACCCGGCAACAAAACAATTCATCTAAATGAACTTTCAACAAGTGAAGCAGTGATTGTTGCAATTGATAGATCAAAGAACAGAATACAGAAACTAAACGAAAAAATAGAGAAATATAAACTAAAAAACATTCAAACAAAAGTAGGAGACATAATTAGTTTAAGTAGAGTTTGGTCTATGAAATTTGATAAAATCTTAGTTGATCCGCCCTGTACTTCTTTAGGATTAAGACCTAGGTTACTACTAGAAACAGACAAAAAAACTATCAAAGCAACAGCAATGTACCAGAAAGCAATTCTGCATTCTTGCAATGATTTATTAAAACCAGGTGGCGCATTGGTTTATTCAACGTGTACTATCACAAAAGAGGAAAATGAAGAAGTTATTGATTATGCTAGTGAGGAACTAAGGTTGAAGATTGTAGAGCAACGGTATACTTTACCCAATTCGGGTTCAATAGTTGAAAATAAACCATATCCTGTTCAAAGGTTTATTCCGGGAGAACAAACTACGTTGGGATATTTCATTGCTAAAGCTAATAAACCAAAAAGGTAATACCGAACCTTTTTTAATTTCTATTCAATTTTTACCATAAGATGAGTTTATTTTCCAAAGATTCATGCCTATTAATAACAAGTTCAAGTCATGATCATGCCCAAAAATCAGCACTTAAGCTATTTGAGAAGCTAAAGAATCAAGGTTATACTGTGTATCTAGATACATTTCTCGCTAAGAAAAAAGGTTCTCCAGAACATTCATGTCCTGATACAAAAGTAGACATGATTTTTATTTTTGGTGGTGATGGAACAATTCTAAAAACATTTGCGACTTGGAAAAATAGTCCAATCTTTGGAGTAAACTGTGGAAAAGTAGGCTTTCTTACGGAAATACAGCCAGAAGAAGTAGATAAAGCATTAGTGATGCTTGAAAATAAAGAGTATTTCATTGAAGATCATTATACTATAGATATTTCTTCAGAAAATTCTCCAACTGTTCCTGCTGCAAATGATGCTATTGTTACCTCTGATAAAATAGGACATGTTATCACATTGGGGGTACATGTAGATGATCAATTCCTTTACTCATTGAATAGTGATGGGCTAATAATTGCAACAAGTACAGGTTCTAGCGCCTATAGTTTATCTGCTGGTGGCTCTCTGATTGTTCCTTCAATAGAAGCTATTACTTTAGTACCAATTTGTCCAATTTCAAGAAGCATTGTACCCATGGTATTTTCTCTGGAATCTACAATCAAAGTAACAAATCTAAGTGAATACAGGTCTGGCAGTGTCGTGATTGATGGAAGAACTTACTTCAGTTTAGGATATAAGGAATCAATAGAGATAAAGAAGTCTTCTGAAAAAATAAGTTTTATAAGATTTGCTGATAATTATGTTCCTCGTGTGAGAGAAAAACTGCTAAGATTTAACCTCTGATGATTCAGATGAATGAGCATAGACAGGAAAATAACTTCCAATATTTTATAGTTGATTCAACTGCTATTATTCATCATTTTATTTTTGAAAGAAAAATCGATAATAATGAAGTTTTGATAATTCCTGAGATGCTCAAAGAAGAGATTGTATCTTTTCAAGCTAAATCGAATTTAGCATTGTTGACAGAAGAAAGACAAATTGTTTTTGCTACTCCAACAGAATTTGCCGTTTCTTCGGTAACTAATTCTGCTAAGGAATCTGGTGATTATTCTTCATTATCAAAAACTGATTTACAAGTGATTGCTTTATCACAAGACTACCCCAATAGTGTAGTTCTTAGTGATGATAATGGTGTTCAAAATGTTTGTAACAAGCTGAATGTGAAATTTCAATCTTTTCAATTCAAGATAAAACATCAACGTGAATACTTCTGGAAATGTACTGTTTGCGGAAGTAAATTTAAGCACAAAGTGGATAGTTGTTCTGATTGTGGTAGTCCTACAAATCGCTATTACAAGAGAAAATAAGGGATGGAAATAATTTTTTCGCTTTAAAGCATGGTTTCTAAAGCTTCTATTGCTGCTAAAATGAATCTTTCATTTGTAGTTGTATCACCTAGAGTAACAAGAAAAGATTTTTCCTTATCTTTGAAAGATTGATTGTTATCGAAAGTCTGAACAATTATACCCTTGCTGCAGAGTTGATCATACAGTTCGCTAATTTCATTCTTATAGCGTATAAATAGAAAATTTGTATCGCTTCGAGAAACTTTTAACCCACTGAGTAT
The DNA here is from genome assembly GCA_030607575.1 of Candidatus Heimdallarchaeota archaeon. Classification (GTDB taxonomy): domain Archaea; phylum Asgardarchaeota; class Heimdallarchaeia; order Heimdallarchaeales; family Heimdallarchaeaceae; genus UBA460. The sequence continues at coordinate 46,280 of JAUWJS010000001.1, forward strand.
TTTCAAGTGTTCTATTACTCGTTTTCTTTCAACAATGAAGTTGTTTATCAATTCTACGAACTTATAAGGTGCTTGTAAAATATGTATTGTTGCTAAAATATGAATCGGGGGAATTTCTTCAATGAAGTAATTTTCTTTTAGCAAATTAATATACTTTGGATCGGAGATAAGATATGCAGAAGAAGTTGCACCCAATCCCCATGCTTTGGCAAAAGACCTAATTACAGTTAAATTATCGAAGTACTGCACCTGATTTACCAAACTGTATTTTCCAAATTCCACATAAGCTTCATCAACTATTATTGGAATTTCAAGTTCTCTTGCTAGGGTTAGAACATCGCCTTCGTCAAATTGATTTGCAGTAGGATAATGTGGTGAGGAAAAAATAATTGCTTTTGGAGATGTCTTTTCTGCTAATTCAATTATTGCATTTATATCTAGTTCAAAGTTGTCCATTAAGCTAATTCTTTGGATATTGAGTTTCTGATTTTGAGCAATTACATCATAAATTTCCTTATCAGGAGCTAATAAAATGATATCATTTTTTGGTTTTGTTGTAATCGAAATCATTCTTTGTAGAAGTTGAGTGTGAGTTAATCCAGGATAAATCGTAGGTACTTCAACGCCAACAAAACGTGAAATCTCTTCAATGAAAGAGAAATAATTTATTGGATAACTGTCTCTTGGATCTATTGATTGAATGGTGTTTGTAATGATTTTCTGAACTAGGGTGGGTGGAACAAAGAGATTATCACCTAAACTAAGATCAAGAATTTGATCTATATTTAAGTTATATTTATCAGCAATTTCCTGATGCTTCTTTATTCGATCAAGCGCATGTTTAGTAATAGAAATCCTGTTAGACAGCTATTTCACCTATTTTTTTTGAACAATCTAGTCAAATTTGAGAAATAGAAAATTCTAATGATTATAAAAGTATCCTTCATCAGATTTGAATGCTGTTATTTATGGGGAAAACTAAAAAAGAATGATAAACTAAATGAGCTACATAAAGAATTTACTAGAAAGGTGGCAAACAATGGTTCATAAATTTACTGTTGAATTTCCTGAAAGTATATGGAAAGCTATTCAAGATAAGAAAGGAGCTGGCTCGATAAAGGACTTCTTAATCAGATTAATAGAAAAAGAATTTGAGTTAAGAAAGAACAAGGTTTTAATTTTGGCTGGTGGCGAAGGAGCTCGTCTAAAACCATTAACAGAAACCATTCCCAAAGCAATGATTCCTGTGGGTTACAGACCATTACTTGAATACAATCTTGAATTAATTGCTAAAAGTGGAATTACTGATATTGTCCTACTGATAGGAAAATTAGGTAATAGAATTATGAAACACTTTGGTCAAAAATGGAATGGATTAGATATAAGTTATGTGAGTGAGTCTACAAACTTGGATACGGCAGGTGCAATATATAATGCTCGAAATCTCGTTTCTGATACATTTATTGTCATGAATTCTGATATTCTAACAGATATAAATTTAATAAGTTTGATTGATTATCACATGAGCCACAAAAAGGATGTAATAGCTACAGTTTGCGGGATTGGGGTAAATAATTATTATCAAACTATGGGGAAAACTGCAGACAAAGGACTTTTTTCTGATTATGGAGTGTTCTACATAGATGATGTAATTAATAAAATAGTAACAAGATTTGAGGAACCACCCACGAAATCACAGCAGAGTGGTTACATAAATACTGGAATTTATGTTTTTGAACCACAAATAATGGATTATTTGTCTGATTCAGAAGGAAAATCTATTTCAGGAGATACTTTACCACATTTGATTGATGATAAAAAAGTAAAGGCATATCTATGCCCCAAGAATGTGTTCTGGATAGATGTTGCTCATCCTGAACGTTGGAGCAAAGCATGGGATGTTTTGTTTTCTGGAGCATTTGAAATCTAATCTAAAATGAATATATGAAATAAAACTCAAAAGTGCAAATATTTAATAGTTCAAGTAGAAAGACAGCTTCAAGCAAAAGAAAGGTGACGAATTTATGGACCTCAACCGAAGCATTAGAATCGCAGTAGATACTGGAAAAGTTTCTTATGGTGCAGACACTGCAAATAACGCACTATTAAACAAACAAGCTAAACTAGTAATATTATCAAACAACGCTCCTCAAAAGGTTAAAGAGGATGTATATAGGTATGCAAATCTTTCTGAAATACCTATTTTAGAATTCACAGGTTCATCATTAGATTTAGGTGCAATTTGTGGAAGACCACACTTTGTTGCAGCTTTAGCTATTCATGAAATGGGAGACAGTGATATACTCAAAGCGATTAAAAAGAAATAAATACAAGTTAGTATTGTAAAACCGTATCCAACTAATGTTTAAATAGACTTTTAAACATCCAAGCTATAAAGATTACTTGAATCGCGAAGAAAAGAGGACAACACTTATCAAAATAGATTTTTGTCAATAAATACAAAAATATGATTTTAAGATATGGATGAAATAAAATGCCTGCAGTTAAATTATCACAAACAGAAATGCAATATATAACTATTCTTCAAGGAATCGTTAACGTCACCATAAAGGATTGTATTGTTGATGAAGAAGACAACAAAGTCATCTTTGTTGTTTCTGGGGGACAAGCTGGATTAGCAATTGGGAAGCGTGGAATGAACATAAACAAGTTAAAAGAAATGATTGCAAAGGACGTAGAAATAATTGAACATTCATCAGATCCCGCTAAATTTATCAGAAATTGTTTCTTACCAATCATCATAAGAGAAGTAATTTTTTTGGATAGAAGAAATGGAAAAGCTGCTACAGTTGAAGTTGATAACAAGGATAAAGGAAGAGCAATTGGAAGAAGCGGAAAAAACATAAACAAAGTAAAAAGTCTGGTTCTCCGACAATTTGACATTGTTGATGTTATGATCAAGCAATAAATGGCTAAATTTCTTTAAAAATCTAGTATCTTCTAAGATTTTTAGAAAAAATTAAAGTAGCACATTCAATAGACAAAATATTGAAGACTGTGATGACATGATAAATCCATCATTATCAGATAATGAAAAATTAGCTAAACTGATTAAGTTAATAAAAGAAGAGGGTACATTATCTGAAATTACAGAAAATGAGATTATCTCACTTTTTGAATCTCGGGGTGAAAAAGCAGTGAAAGCTCTACGAGAAAACAGACTCCACAAATTAATTCTTAATGAAAGAGTTGCCATATGGGAAATTGAAGGAACAGGTGGAAACTATATCTTGATTGATAACAACTACTGTGAATGCAAGGATTTTCAAATCCGAGTTTTGAGCAGAGGAGAAAAAACGCTATGTTATCACTTATTAGCTAAAGTAATTGGAGAAGAATTACAGCATTATAATCTAAAAAAAATCTCTGATGAGGATTATAATCAGATAATAAGAGACAAAATCTCTGAGTAACTTCAAAAATAAAAAGAATGGAGTGAAAGAAATTATTATGCAATATCTTCAAGTTCTATGTGAGGTGCAATTCCTAGACTCATTAATTCTTGCAATAGTAGTTTAAACGCATAGCTGATAACTACTTTTGAAACAGTAGTTTCTTCCCTGCATATTGGACAATGATATCTGTCTTTGTTTCTATCATACATAGCTAAGAATCCACATTTGGAGCAGATTAACGCATCTGTTTTATCAGACTCATCAAGTAATCTTTCCTTAAGCAAAATAGATGTTCCATGTCCTATAAGGCAATCTCTTTCCATTTCACCGAATCTTAACCCTCCTTCTCTGGCTCTTCCTTCAGTTGGTTGTCTTGTAAGCATTTGAATTGGGCCACGAGCTCGAGCATGGATTTTATCTTGCACTAGATGGTGAAGTTTTTGATAGAATTGAGATCCTACAAAGATAGTTCCTTCTAGTCTTCTGCCAGTTTTGCCATCATACATCACTTCCCTACCAAGTGGGTGCATGCCTTGAACTTTTAGTGTATTATGCAAATCTGTTAAGCTAGTTTTATTAAATGCAGTACCATAAATTGCTTCTCCAGCGTAAGCTGCTACTTTTCCGGCTAGTAATTCCATTAGCATTCCAATTGTCATTCTTGAAGGAACTGCATGAGGATTAATGATTATATCAGGAACAATACCTGATTCAGTGAAAGGCATATCTTCTTGAGGAATAATTAAACCAATAACACCCTTCTGTCCATGTCTTGAAGCAAATTTATCTCCTATTTCTGGAATTCTCTCTGATCGAACTTTAACTTTTACAAGTCTGTTTCCTTCATTTGTATCAGTTAATACAACCATATCCGATAAACCATTCTCACCATGTCTCATGGCTTTACTTGTTTCTCTTCTATTCTGGGGTGGGACATCAAATTCAGTATACTCCTCCAAAAATCTTGGAGGACTGGTCCTACCAATTAAAACCTCTCCTCTGTGTCCATCAACTGCAATTTCTGGTTCTATGATTCCATCTTCCCCTAGATGAACATATTGAGATTCATCCTTGTAACCTCTTACTGTATCATCGGGAATTTCAAAAGTATCCTCTTGACCATTTGGATACTTTCTTTCTTCCGCATCATAGGTTCTATAGAAAGTGCTTCTCCCTAATCCTCTTTCAATGGCTGCCTTATTTATTAGAAGAGCATCTTCCATATTATATCCTTCATAAGACAACACAGCAACGATGAAGTTTTGTCCAGCAGGACGGCTTTCAAATCCAATAGAATCCATACCGTGAGTTTTAACTAAAGGTTTTTGTGGATAGTGTAAAACATGAGCTCTGGTATCCATACGATATCTAAAATTAGCAGAAAAGATTCCAAGTGCTTGTTTAGCCATTCCTGCTTCATAGACGTTACGATCAGAACGATTGTGCTCAGGGAATGGAATTAATGAAGCACATATTCCAAGAATAGTACTTGGAGTAATTTCCATATGAGTAATTTCAGGATTCAAAGAATCTTCATCTATTGCAATATAGAGATTTTCTTCTTCTTCTGCATCAACATACTCAACAATTTGATTTCTTATCAAATCACTCCATGTCCATTTACCACTTTTAATCAAGTTGAACTTTTCTTTAGTAAGCTGTGGATCTCCTTCTTTGACAATAATAAGTGGGCGACGAACTCTACCTGCATCACAGTTAACCATTATCTCATTGGTGTCCGAATAATAAGAAAAATTAACTTCATGATGAAAGTCACCTGTTCTTCGTTTTTCTAATGCTTTTTCGTAGAACTCTACACCGTTTTGAATTACCCCTAGAAAACTTCCATTTAAGAAAACCTTGCAGTAATTTGGATCAGCAACTTTCTTAGCGAGGTCAGAGCTAGATTCAACTAAATCTGAAGGTTTAATTTTATCTAATTCTAAATCGTCAACAAGTTTTTTCTCAACATCTTTACTATTCAAACCTACACTAATATATGCTTGAAGTGCGAGATTCTTTACTAAACCGCAATTTGGACCTTCTGGTGTTTCATTTGGACATATTTTACCAAAATGAGTTGGATGAAGATCTCTTGCTTCGAAGTGAGGTTGACTTCTACTGAGAGGACTTACCACCCTTCGTAGATGACTTAAGGCTGACATATAGTTTGTTCTATCTAGAAGTTGGCTTACTCCTGATTTTCCTCCAGTCCAATTTCCTGTAGCTAATGCATGACGCAGTCTTTCAGTAATTAAATCTGCACGAACAGCAGTTTTAAGATTTGGTTTTCTACCTCTGACAGTAACTCTTTCTAATTGATACTTGATATCTCTGCAAAGAGCATGAAAGGCAACTCGATACAACATTAACAAAAGATCACCTGCTAGTTTCAATCGTTTATTTGCATAGTGGTCTTTATCATCTTCTGGTCTGATACCAGCTTCTAATTCAAGAAGTCTTTGAGCCATCCTAGCTAGGAAGAAGGCTTTCTTTAATCGTGATTCTGTGTCACTTCCGAGATGAGGTAATAAATATTTATCTAAAACTTGCATGGCTCTGTTAATACGATATTCTTTAGTTTGTCCAACAGCCACTCTTTTTCCGATATAATCTAGTGACTCTTCAGTGGTATCAATTTCTGAGGATTCACGCATTAAAATCGACATTACGCGAGCACGTAATTCAGGTGTAGGACTTATTGCCATTGCAATCATGTCATCTCTTTCAATACCAAGTGCTCTCATCAGCAAGATAAGTGATATCTTTCTTGGCATACTTGGAAAACTAACTCTTAATTGAACGTCACTGGTGTGTTCTACAGTAACGGGTGCTCTAAAACCATGAATTACGCTGAAAACCTTAGCTTCACTAGTCACATTTCCTTTACTTGTCGATTTTTCAATCAAAATTCGGTTTGGAGCTAAATCTTCTTGTGTGACTATTACTCTTTCACTTCCATTCACTAAGAAATAACCACCTGGATCTTTAGGATCCTCACCGAGTTTAACAAGAGATTCTGGAGCTCTATTGTATAATTGACAGCTTTTGGATTTTAACATTATAGGAAGATAACCAATGAAGACACTAATCTCTTCTAATGGAGTTTCCACACCATCTTCCCCACTTCTTTTAATGGGGATCATGTGAAGGTTTAATCTTGAAGCATAAGTAAGGTTTCGAATTCTTGCTTCCATAGGATATATCGAACTCTGGGAACCATCAGCCTCTCTAATTGTTGGTTCTTCAACCTCAACTTTTTTAAGTTTCACATAGAATTCAGAATCTTCTGGTTCAATAACTTTAATTTCATTAATCACAGATTGCAACCCTTTCTCAATGAAATCATTATAAGAATCTAGATGTTGACGAACTAGTCCTAATTCATCAAACATGGAGTTTACTAGTACCCATCGACTATTTGCATCTGCTTTACCTTTTTTCTTGGCCATATGAACACCTATATACCAAATAAAAACTAACGTCCTCGCAATAAGAGGGTTTTCGGATATATTAAAAAGATTATGAATCAAGACTATATTAGTTCATTCAGACTAACTTTTAAGGAAGAATATAAGAGACCAAGGATAGCGTACAGCTATCTTATCTACAACATTTTTAACTTTCGTTTTCTCAGAGGTTTCATCATAAAATAGGAGAGTAACTTTACCACCACGACCTCTTTTCATCTTTTGGTAAACCGTTTTCGGAGAATTCACAAGGTCAAAAACGATTATCATTTCGGTATGAGGGATGTCTATATCTCTCTCTCCAACAGGCGACATAATAAGAACAGATTGTTTATTTGTCATCTTGAAATTTTCAAGAATCTTCACCTTATTTTTGATTTTACCTGTTACATTGAAAACTTCAAAATCCTCTTTTATTAGACGTTGCGATAGAGATTCGACTGTAGAAAGAAAGGAGCAAAGAATTGTGGTTTTTTGATATTCTTTAGCTATCTTGATTACTTCTAGTTCTTTACCGCTAATTTCAGGTAAATCATCTAGTTCACTTTTTTCAATTCCATATCTTGTTAAGTAATTTCGATAAGTATGTGCAGGCATTGAATAAACATATTTCCTGAGGAGAAGGAGTCTATTTAATTTTTCAACAAGTTCTGTTTCAACAGAAAGAAGTGGAAGGTTATGGTAGAAATTTGAGCGTAATTTATTACTGTCTTTTGGCGATGTTTCGCTAACCTCTTGAATTATTGTTTCCCTAATTTCTTCTATATTTTCAGTTAGTAAATTAATGATTCTAGCAGTTTTTGTATCTTCAACAGGATGAATAATGACTTCTGTATCCTGTATGTGCTCCTTAATGTCAGTATCAATGAAGTCTTCAATAGTAATTACTTTGCTATCTGGAATAAATTCAATAAGCGTTTTCAATTCATTTCTTAATTGTAGTTGTTCGCCATCTAAGACTAAATGATCATCTCGGAGAGTACCACTCATTCCAACTATCTTGGCATCTAAATTAGGTATAAGTTTCCCCCAAGGGACACACAAAATTCTTCGATGAGACACTCTTTTTACGATTTGATCAACTTCATTGATGATAACAATCTCAATTCCTTCACTTAGCTCTGGAAATTTCTGAATTGTATTGGAAAATACAATAGGTAGAGATAAAATCACTCGATTGTTTTCAATGAGATATTTTCTGTATTGGGAATTAGAACCACTTTTAATAGCAGCTAAGCCTTCTAATCCACCATATTCATTTTCAATGTACTTGACAGTTTCTTCTAATGATGAATGGGTTTGTAGAAAAACGACTACTTTCTGTTCCTTGAAAATCTCTGTAAGGAGACGATACATTAAAACTCGTTTGCCCATACCACAATCCAATTCTAGAATAACACTGTGATTTGATTCAATCAATGATGAAATCCTATCAACAATGAAATTTTGATATTCACGTGATTCTATGGCCAAACTAATCACCTTCTTATTCAGATATTAGTATTTAAAGGGAAGAATAAAGAAGTTCCTATCTTCAAACAAACTAAAGCATATTATCCTTAATCTGCTGTTGTAAGATATTAAGCAACTTTGATGATGAATCAGTTGTATGATTCAAATTTAGACCAATAGGAGATATACTAATACTATTTTGATTAACAACTGCCCAAGTATCTGTATTTTCCGGAAAAGATTCTTTCTTTTTTCCCCATAACCATAAATAGGTAAGTTTACGTGGATCCTTCTTCTCAACCATAAAATTTTCGTATTTGTAAAGAGTTGGAGTTGTAATATGTACCTTGGTTTCATCAGATATTTCTTTTGGATAATTAACATTTAGAAAGGCTAAATCTTTGGGCCAGTCTAATTCTAAAACTACAGCAACAATTTCTGCAGATATTTTAGCGATTTCAGCAAAATCAATACCTCTTTGGTCTATCATCTGAGAATCATCTGAAAGATCAGCTGAGAATGCTATCGCTGGAACATTGTTGAAGTATGCCTCAAAAGCTGCAGCACAAGTACCACTGGTAAGTATAGAGTGAATTGATGAGTTATCCCCATAATTTATTCCACTAACAACGATGTCTGGTTTTCTTTTTAAAACATGAAACCCAACTAATACATTATCAGCAGGGGAACCAGTTGTACTATATCCTATTGTTCCATCATCATAAGTTACTGGAAAATATCTTATGGGTTTGTGAAAAGTTAGTGCTTTTGAAACAGCAGAACTAGCTTCAGCAGGTGCAAAACATACAACTTGTGTAAGTTTACTTAGTTCATCCCTTAATGAATTAAGACCTGAAGACTTTATTCCATCATCATTTGTAAGTAAAATTAGTTTGTTTTTCACATGCTTGTTTTTCAAGATATTTGTTAAGTTTTGTCTTACGAAAGAAAATTTGATAAATCATAAGCTTAAAAATGTGAATGTTGAAAGAGTAAGACAAAGGTGTCAGTTCAATGACAGAAAAGTATGTTTACAAATTTTTCGATAAAGAAGTCTGTGAAGGAAGCGCAGATATGAAAAACTTACTTGGTGGAAAAGGCGCTAATCTAGCCGAAATGACCTCATTAGGCTTACCTGTACCACCAGGATTTGTTGTTTCTACTCAAGCCTGTCTTCATTTTCTAGCAAATGATGAGGAATATCCATTAGGATTAAAGGCAGAAGTAGATGAAGCTTTGGAAGCTTTGGAGAAGCATATGGGCAAAAAATTAGGTGACAATGAAGATCCATTACTTGTATCGGTTCGCTCTGGGGCGAGAATTTCAATGCCTGGTATGATGGATACGGTGTTAAACCTGGGTTTGAATGATGTTTCTGTTGAAGGATTAGCTAGTATCTCTAATGATCCAAGATTTGCTTATGATTCTTATAGACGTTTCATGTACATGTATGCAGATGTTGTGAAAGGTGTTAGCAAAGTACATTTTGAGAAAGAGCTGGAAAAGCTCAAACATGAATTAGGTGTAGAAAACGATACAGAAGTACCAGCTGATGAACTTAAGAAATTAATACAGAAGTACAAATCGATTTACAAAGAGCATATGGGAGAGGAATTTCCTCAAGATCCAAGGAAACAACTAGATGATGCTATTCGAGCTGTTTTCAGAAGTTGGAACACTAGAAGAGCAATTGATTATAGGAATCATCAAGGTATTCCACATGATTTAGGAACCGCAGTTAATGTTATGACAATGATTTATGGTAATCTCGGAGAAACATCTGCAACTGGAGTTGCATTTACGCGTAATCCATCTGATGGTGAGAAAAAACTTTATGGTGAATATTTACTAAATGCACAGGGAGAAGATGTTGTAGCAGGAATTCGTACTCCAGTACCAATCAAAGATCTAGAAGCTACAATGCCAGATCTTTACAACCAGCTATTTGAGATCTCTGAGTTGTTAGAGAAAAGATACCGAGATATGCAAGACATGGAATTCACTATCCAACAAGGTAAACTCTACATGCTCCAAACCAGAAGTGGAAAAAGAACAGGTATTGCTGCAAGCCAAATTGCTTATGATTTGGTAAAAGAAGGTGTAATAAGCAAGGAAGAAGCAATCCTTAGAATAGAGTCAAGTGATGTAGAAAACGCTTTGTTCCCCTCTATAGATTGGGGTGAAATAGATCCAAATGCACCAGTAAAACAAATTAAGGAACACATAAAGGATAAATTTCTTGGCACTGGGCTAGCTGCTGGTGCTGCTGCAGCAACTGGTAAAGCGATTTTTGACGCAGATAGAGCACAAGAAATTGCTGAACAAGGCCAAGATGTGATCTTAATAAGAGTTGAAACCACTCCTGAAGATTTCCATGGAATGGCTGCAAGTAAAGGTATTCTGACAATGAAAGGTGGTCTAACTAGTCATGCTGCAATTGTTGCTAGACAAATAGGTAAAGCTTGTATTGTAGGTAGTGAAAAGGGTGGAATATCTATTGATGTGGAGAAACGCGAACTTACTGCAAGTGGTTTAGTAGTTAGGGAAGGAGATTGGATTACTATCGATGGTGATGATGGGTCTATATATTCTGACAAATTACCCACTCGTCCCGCTGAATTACCAGAATCAATGAAAACTATTTTGGATTGGTGTGATGAAACCGCTAAAATTGGTGTGAAAGCTAATGCTGATAAACCTGATCAGTTCATAAAGGCTTTAGAGTTTGGAGCGAAGGGTATAGGCTTATGTAGAACAGAACACATGTTCTTTGATAATCTTGATTTAGTCAGGGGCATGATTTTGGCCAAAAATGACGAAGAAAGAAAACACTATGTTGATCAATTAGAGCCTGTTCAAGAAGAAGATTTTAGAGGCATATTTGACGTTTCAAAAGGTTATCCTGTTATTATACGTTTGATTGATCCTCCTCTACATGAATTCTTGCCAAGTGAAGAAGAATTAATGACTGAGATTTTTGAAGCAAAACTAGCGGGTAAGAAGGATGAAGATTTCAAGGAAACAGCTGATATGCTAGAAGTTGTAAGAGAAATGAAAGAACAAAATCCTATGCTCGGTCTGAGAGGTTGCAGACTCGGAATTACTATGCCAATTGTTACAGAGATGCAAGCTCGTGCAATATTCAAAGCAGCTGCTAAAGTTATCAAAAGTGGTAAAAAAGTACTTCCTGAGGTAATGGTTCCTCTTGTAGGGTTCCAAAAAGAATTCGAACACCAAAGAACAATTATTGACCGTGTTGCCAAGGAAGTGATGCAAGAAGAAGGTATTGAATTTAAGTATCTTGTTGGAACAATGATTGAAGTACCAAGAGCAGCTTTGACAAGCAGTGAAATTGCAGGTGGAGACAAAGGTGCTCAATTCTTTAGTTTTGGAACAAATGATCTTCATCAAATGGCACTAGGTTTTAGTAGAGATGATGCTGGTCCATTTATCTCAAAATATCTGGAAATGGGTATTCTTGAGTCTGATCCATTTGTTTCAATTGAAGAAACAGGTGTAGGTCGTCTGATGAAGATGACTGTAGATGAAGGAAAAGAAGTAAACCCAGACCTTGAACTAGGTATATGTGGTGAACAGGGCGGGGATCCACAATCTATAGATTTTTGTTACAGAATTGGTTTAGATTATGTATCTTGCAGTCCATTTAGAGTACCAATAGCTCGTCTCGCTGCAGCTCGCGCCACACTGAAGAACTAACATTCTTCTTTTTTCTTATTTTACATTTAACTTTAGAGTGATATTATACTATCAATACTATCTAAGAAAAATCCTACGTCTTCAATAAATTCAAATAAAAGTCGTACAAGATCTGATTTTAGAGAAGTCCTATGCAATGCAATGAGTTCATCTAGCATCTGAATATTAGTTTTAGTATTTGAAAACTCTGTGTATATACCAATAATATCCTTTTCTTGAAGAGTGCTTAAAAGGGTTTCAAGAATTTCTAAAATGAAATAAATCTTGTTATTGATATCGCCTGACTCACCATAACTCTCTAGCATGATTTTTGTAGATATTTCCTGTGCTTTTGTTGCAACGTCTTCATAAGCAATGTCTAACATTTCAATGACTAAATCATCTATTAGGAGTTCATCTGCTTTTTCTTCAATGGGGACATCAGAAACCTCTAACTTTTTAGTAGTTTCTTTAATCTCTTCATCTAGCCATTTAACGAAAGAAGGAGTTATAATCGGTTTACTTTCTAGAAGTTTATCTGCAGAAGTAAAATCTTCTTGTTTTGGTTTAAGATTGAAATACTCTTCTTTGATTTGTGAATGAGTTGTAAACTCAGGATAGTTATCATAAACGTATTCAATCAATTGACGTAAGCTGTAATTCTTGAAATCATAACAAAGATCTTGAATAACTTGGTCATATATCTCACCAAAATCGTTTTCCAACAAGTATTGTTCACCATATTCAGTAATTTGATAACGATGGAGAACTTCTGAACCTGTTTTTTCGACCTCCTCATGTTCTATATACCCATAATCAATAAGGTGTTGGATGTCTTGTTGTACAACTTGGCAATAAGGACCAAATTTGAATGGAATGAAATCATATTCTGTCTTAATATGATAATTTTTTTCCAAAAGGAAGATCAATTTTTGAAACTGTACTCTCCCATTAATAAATCCCATGTGTTTTAGAAGTAAAAGCAACGTTGCATAACGGGACATCTTATAATATTTACTTGAAATCAGTATTTAAACTCATAGAAACATAAAGGACATGGTATTGAGGACTGTTTTTCATGAAATTACTCTATAAACAATTCTTTCATAATATCCAGTAATGACAATGACATAACCACTTAATAGACGATTTAACTCTGTATCTCCTGAATCTACTAAAAACGGTCGACCATTTAATGAATTGATTTTATGGTTTGTTGCTATAACAAGAATATTGTCTTTTCCTACTTCTTTAATCACGTTTGGGCTTAATTGTTGATTACCTCTACCAAATAAGAAACCTTGACCTCCAATAGGAGTAACAATTAATTTTGACTTCTTACCCTTTATGTGTTCAAGTAATTTCTTCTCATTTAGATCCTTTTCTATTAGTTTCTTTCCATGAAGAAGATCTACACCCAAAAGTGTAAAATCAAGTTTTAACTTCTCCATGATAGTTCTGGTAGTAGTACCGGGTCCAACGATATAGAACCAATCATCTTCCATACCATCTATAATTTTTTGAGCTATCGCTTCTTGATAATATTTTTCAGTTGATGGACTTCCTGCTTTTAATCCCTGAGTATATCTTTTCTCAAATGGTATCCTCAAGTAACCATATAGTTTTGCAGATACAAACCCATTTCTGAATGCTTCTTCATCAATATCCATTACTTCAGCTTCTTTTAGCTCTTTCACTTTTCCCTGAAGATAAATCATTGCTAAGTCTCCAGCTCTCTCTGGATTGTGAGCGTAAACAGCTGAATGCATTTTAACACCAGTTGGAATGCCTACCACTATAACTTCAGTTCCAATTGAGTTGTAAATATCTCTTGCTGTACCATCCCCTCCAGCAAAAAGTAAAAGGTCGATTTTAAGCTTAAACAAGTCCTTACATGCTTGTTTAGTATCTTCTGATGAAGTCATTCCTTGAGTTATGGAACCTATAACTTTAGGATTAAAACTGCATTGATTTGCTACTTCTTCTCCCATTTCTCCAGGATAGGTAATTAGTTCAATTGCATTTTTGAGTGGAGTAAGTCTTTCTAATGCTTTAACAGCACGCTGCGGAGATACTTGTTCCGCACCCAAACGTTTAGCTTCTGCCAAAATAGCTTGGCCATCAGTTCCTTTAAGTCCAACTTTACCCCCCATACCAGCAATGGGGTTTACAATTAAACCTATTTTCTTCATCTCGAACCATCTTTTGTAATTCTTATTTCTTGCTTTTCTTTAAGTATGCTCTCCAAGTAATAGCCCATCTTGCTGGATCATCCAATGAATCTATATCAATTTTATGGACCACACTTCTATGAGGTGCGGTCTTAACTAATTCTGGGTTTTCATACGCTTCTTCTACAACTTTTTTTAGTCCAGCGATATATTCGTCAATCTCAGCTTTGGAGTAAGATTCAGTGGGTTCTAGAGTAAAAGGCTGAGCAACAATGAAAGGATGATGACTAGACCACATGTGAAAACCAAAGTCAACCATACGACAGGTTATGTCTTCGGTTGTAACTCCCGTTTCTTTGTAGAGTTCATTCCAACTATAACGAACTTGCTCAATTCGGTGTCTTCCCTCTGCATAAGGCGCACTTGTGCCACGAAGTTCTAACACTTTCTTTAATAGATAGTTATTATTGAGTACAGCGACTTCGGATACTTCTCTTAATCCTTTACTACCTAAACTCATAATCCAAGAATATGCTTTCAATATTGCGGGAACTACTCCATAAAAAGCTCTAACTTTGCCTATGCTTTTGGGAACGTCGAAATTGAAAAAGTACTTACTTTCGTCAAATTCAACTAAAGGAGTTGGTAGATATTTTATGAATTCTTCAGTTACACCAAGAGCTCCAGCTGCTGGACCACCACATCCATGAGGAGAAGAAAAGGTTTTGTGTAGATTAAAGAAACAAAGATCAAATCCCGCTTCTTTTGCTCTAGTAATCCCTAAAACTCCATTAGCGTTGGCTTGATCATAACCACACACTCCTCCAACCTCATGGACAATTCGTGTAAATTCTCTTATTTTAGGGTTAAAAATTCCTGTATCTTCTGGATTGGTGATTAATAATCCTGCAGTATGACTAGAGACAGCTTTCTCTAAAGCTTCAACAGCAGGTAAGCCGTCTTCATTCGGATAGATATTAACTATCTTGTAACCTTTAACAATTGGTGCAGCAGCATCTGAAGGATGGGAAAACATTGTAGTAATAATCTCATCACGTTTTTCTGATTCGCCTGTTGCATCATGGTGAGCCTGAATAATAGATGCAATAGCGAATATTGCTTGGCTTCCACCACCTGGTTGAAATGTAAATTTGTCTAAACCTGAAATTTCCCTCAGAAATAAATCTAGTTTATAGATTATTTCTAGAATTCCTTGAACAGTGGTTTCATCTTGTGATGGATGAAGTTCAGTAAACTTTGGAGATGTAGCCAATTTTTCGTTTATTTTTGGACTATATTTCATTGTACATGTTCCTTGCCCAATATCAACATTCAAATCAGCTCCTAGGGTTTGCTGTGATAATCGAAGATAGTGTTTTAGGACTTGCATTTGAGAAATCTCTGGTAGATTAGGAGGTTGTTCTCTTACCATATTTTTGGGTAAATTAGAGATTCCATCACCAACAACTGTTTCTATCTCTTTCTCAATCTCAGGAAATAGAATTCCCCGTTCTCCTTTGTTACTTAGTTCAAAAATTACTGGTTCATCCCATTTAGCTTGGTGGAAATTTCTTACTTTGCTTTTCCTGCTCATTTTGATTCCTCCCTTTTTAAACATTCATCCACCGCTTGGACAAGTCTATCAATGTCTTCCTTAGTATGAATTTCAGTAACACAATAAACTGCACAGTTACCTAGTTCTGGAAACTCTTTAGAAATATCTTTTCCACCAAAAATACCTTCTTTGAGTAAAGTCTTATTCACTTCTTTAACCGTTTTACTAGATGTGCTAAAATCTACAACAAACTCCTTGAAGTGAGATGACGCATAGAATGGAATGTTTACTCCTTCAATCTCTGAAAGTTTCTTTATAGCATATTGTGACTTTTGCACGATTAATTGTCCTAATTCTTGCATACCTTGTGGTCCAACAAGAGCCAAATACACCCCTGCAGTAATCCCCCACAAAGCAGATGCTGTCCCAATAAATTCTTTACCTTCAATTCTATCATGGAAGGATGTTCGTTCATAAGTTACATCACCAAAACCATACTCGCCCTCAACAGCTGTAGTGGTTATTCCAAAAAGACGTGAAGGATATTCCATTACAAAACGTTCTTCATCCCTAGTAGCAATAAAACCTGCAAGACTTCCACCATATTGCATGTGCATACCTAATCCTTGAATATCTCCACATACAATATCTGCACCGTAGTTACTAGGAGGAATTAATATCCCCAGAGAAATTGGATCTATTCCTACAAGACTTAATGCACTATGTTTATGAGCAATATCTGAAATAATCTTACCTTGATCTTCTATACAGCCATGATATGAAGGATTCTCAAAATAGATACCTGCTGTATTAGATGATATTTTTGCTTTTAAATCATCAATATCAAGTTTTCCAGTTTTTTTATCATATTTGACTAATTCAATTTTTATAGTAGGTTTACAGTAATTTCTGATTATTAGCAACCTATCTGGTGAAATGGATTCTGCGACTAATACTTCAGTGCGTCTTGTAATTCTTGCAGCCATTCTTATAGAGGTACTAGCAGCTTGTCCCCAATCATATGTTGGTACATTTACAACATCCATATCTAGAAGTTCTCCCATCATACTAGCATATTCGAAAAGCGTTTGAAATCTTCCATGATCTTCGTAAGGTTCACCTGCATAAGCAGTCAAAAATTCAGAACGTTGATTGATCTCGTCACATATTGCAGGAACATAATGTTGCCAACAGTCTCCTCCTAAGAAACTAAGATTTTCTTGACATGTTTGATTTTTTGCTAATATTTGATCAACGTGTCTTTCTAGAGCATATTCAGAAACGAGAGGATCTGGTAAATTCATCTCACCCTTAAATCTTAATTCTTCAGGTATATCCTCATAAAGGGTGTCAATATCACTTACACCAATTTCTTTCAACATCTGTTGTTTTATTTCAGGAACGGAATTTGGAATGTAAGGGTGAACTATTTTTTTCTTTTTGTTCATAAACTAACCTCCAACACAAACTAATTTGAAATTTTTAAAACTCAAATTAAGCTAAACCCCCACCATCAACAATTATAGAGGTACCAGTTACCCAACTGGAAAGCTCACTAGCAAGATAAAGCACTGCTTTAGCAACATCTACTGGGTCACCCACTCGATTGAGAGGACGATCAGCAGCTTCTTGCATGAACTCTTCTTCATCGACACCTAATTGTTTTGCTTCTCCCCGTAATAGCGGTGTGTCAATATCTCCAGGACATACACAATTGACTCTGATCCCATGTTTTCCATGATCGATTGCCATTGCACGAGTCATATTTACTACACCACCTTTTGCTGCACAGTAAGCGACAGCATCGGATCCACCCTTAATCCCCCAACCAGATCCATTGTTAATAATACTCCCCCCGTTGCCTTTAATCATAATAGGGATAACATGCCGAGAAAGCAAATAAATCGACTTCAAGTTAACATCAATTATTAAATCCCAATCTTCTTCCTCCAAATCTAGAATAGTTTTTCGACGAATCACACCTGCGTTATTGAAAAGAATATCAATTTTCCCAAATTCTTTGTGAATCACTTCAACAGTTTTCTTACAATCAGAATCAGAAGTTACATCACATATGAAAAACTTAGCTTTTCCCGCTGACTCATTAATTTGATTAGCGGCATTAGTACCATTTTTTTCATTAATGTCAAGTAATGCTACAATTGCACCTGCTTCTGCAAGTAATTCTGCAGTTGCTAACCCGATGCCAGATGCTGCACCTGTAACAAGTGCAACTTTACCCTTCAAAGAAACCATGTTTGAAATCCGATTGTTTTTATTATTCATTGTTTTTACTTCCTTAATTGCTTTTAATCCAATAATTTACTAAATTACTCATCTAGAGGTGTATATGGTCCAGCTGTTTCTCCGCCATCAATAGCTATTGCTTGTCCTGTAATATATGCGGCTTCTGATGAGGATAAAAATGCGAATAAACTAGCAACTTCCTCTGGGGCTGCATGACGGTTTAAAGGTATTTTTGAATTAACCACTTCCAACATTTTAGGTGTATATTCTGCTTTTTGCATAGGCGTAAGAACATAACCTGGACAAATGGCATTTACTCGTAACCATGGAGCAAATTCTAGAGCTAACGATTTGGCTAGGAGAATAACTCCTGCCTTTGAACTATTATAATCAGCATATAGCGGATGTCCTTCAATACCATTAGTGGAAGCGGTTAGCAAAACAACTCCTGATTGTTGTTTTTTCATTCTTGTTATTGCTTCTTTGGAACAAAGGAACATCCCATCTAAATTTACACGAAGAACTTTGGACCATTGTTCATAATCAATCTTCAAAAATGAGTTGCGATAACTTATTCCTGCATTTGAAATTAGAATATCAATACCTCCCAAAATTTCATCTATCTTTTCAAACGCAAGTTTAACATCTTCTGGATTACTGACATCTGCATACACTCCTCCTTTGAGTTCAGGAAAAAGAGATGGAACTTTAGTTAACTCTTCTTTATTCCAATCAATGATAACAACCTTTGAACCTTCATTAACAAATCGTTGGGCAGTTGCCAATCCAATACCACTAGCTCCCCCAGTAACCACAACTCTTTTACCTTCAAGATCTTTATACATACCCATTTTGATCACAGCTCTGTACTTCTGATAATCCTATTTGATTTTTTCCCCAATAATTATAGTATCAATTAGAGGGGTGAGTGATAAAATATATATTCAAATTGCTATTCCCAGTAGGTTATGAAAAAGAGATGAGAAGCTTTGAGAAAGGGAATTCTAGAGATCGTGTTGGAAACAATACCACACAAATAATACGAAAATAATGCACTATGTAGAAGAAAAATTATCACAAAAGGTTTAATTATTTCTGTAATTAAACTGTGCAATTATGAAAAAACGCAACATAATTGCTATTACTTTGATTTCTCTAGGTGTTGTTTTTATTATAGCGGCAATTATTGTAGTATACAGTTTCGACCCTTTAACTCATAATAATCCTGTTGATGAATCTCTAACAAATTTCTTCTATAACAATAGAAGTAAAGCATTTGGGGGGATTATGTACATCATTTCCTTTCTTGGGGAAGCTTTAGTTTATGTAGGGATTTTGCTTCTATTTTATTATCTATATGACAAAAAGAAGACTTACAGGGCAATGGCATTGTTGGTAACATCATCAGTAATAAACGTTTCAACCAAAGCTGCATTTAATCTAGATAGACCAGAAACAAGTTTACAATATGGTCATAATCCAGAAGAAACATTGTTTTCACCTGCTGATGAAGCTTCAACAGGAATACCAAGTGGTCATACTCAGATGAGTACGACTTTCTGGGGTTCTTTGATGATTTTTATTAGAAACTGGTGGATGGTTATAATTGGATCAATTCTTGCATTTCTAATCGGTTTTTCCAGAATTGCTCTCAGAGTACATTGGTTTACAGATGTGTTAATGGGACTTGGAATAGCATTAATAATCCTAGCAGTATACCTTCTTATCAAAGATCCAGTTGAGAACTTTATAGATTCTAGGACAACATTTGTTAAAATACTTCTTTGTATTGCAGTGTTCATTGTTTTTGCAATACCAGTAATTTTTCTTCAATACAATAGAGTTGATAATGATTTTGAGCTTATAACTAAATCTTTGAAACTGATAACCCTCTTCACAACAGTTTCTATATCTTACGCAATAGAAGGTAAATTAGTAAACTTTCATACAGATATTGACAAATGGTGGAAGTATCTTGTAAGAATTTTAATAGGTGCTGCCTTTTTTGCTGCTTTCTATTTCAGCTTATCTGAATTATTTGGCTTAATAATTATTAATGTTGGATGGAATGGAATAGAATTGACACTTGATTTGATAAAATACGCAATTCTTGGTCCTGTAGTTATTCTTCTTGCCCCCTGGGTAATGATGAAGTTAAAAGTATAGATGAATTTAAGGAGGAATTTCATCTCTTTTTATTTTTTAGCTATTGCTACTTTAGTGTATTCTGTCGTCCAACATTAGATTTTTAAACAAAACTTGGTTTGCTAAGTTAGTTGAAGAGGATTCAATATGAGTGACGAAATTAAGCTCTTCGGTAAATGGGATTTAAGTGAAGTAGAGGTATCTGACGTAGGGTTAAAAAGATATATCTCTCTTAAACCAGTATATTTCCCTCATTCCGGTGGAAGATACCAGGTTCAACGTTTCAAAAAAGCAGAAATGAATATCGTTGAAAGATTCATCAATAAATTAATGAAAAAGGGAAAGAATGCCGGAAAGAAGCAAAGAGCAATAAACATTGTTAGAGTTGCATTTGAGATTATTGGCGAAAGAACTGGAAAGAATCCTGTCCAAGTTCTTGTAGATGCAATTTGTAATGTAGCTCCAAGAGAAGAAACAACTCGTTTAACTTATGGTGGAATAGCACAACATATAGCAGTTGATGTATCACCATTGAGAAGGGTTGACTTATCATTACGATTCATGGCTAATGCGATAAAACAAAAGAGCTTTAATAACATTAAAAGTGTTGAAGAAGTTGTTGCTGAGGAATTAGTAGTTGCAGCTACTGGCGATCAAGCTAGCGCAGCAGTTAAGAAGAAACAAGAGATAGAGAGAATTGCTCTATCAGCTAGATAAGGTAAGGTTGAAAAAAATGGGTAAAAGACCAGCGAGAAGTTATACACGTGTTAGAGGACCTGCAAATACAAGAGTCGGAAAGTATGTTAGAGGAGTACCTGACTCAAGAATCAGGGCATATGATTCTGGAAACAGAAAAGGGGATTTTCCTTTGCATGTTCATCTTGTTTCAAAAGACAGATGTCAGATTAGACATACTGCTCTAGAAGCTACAAGAATCGCGGTTAATAGACACCTTCAAAGACACTTAGGAGTTGAAAACTATCACATGACAATTAGAATACATCCACATCATATTCTAAGAGAAAATAAAATGATGGCTGTAGCAGGTGCTGATAGAATTCAAGATGGGATGAGATTATCTTTTGGAAAACCAACAGATAGAGCTGCAAGAGTAAAAGAGGGACAAGAACTAGTTACTGTTAGAACATCTGTTGAAAACTACCTTATAACTCTTGATGCATTAAAAAGAGGAGCAGATCGATTTCCAACTCCATGCAAATACAAGATAGGCAAAGGCGAAGAACTCGTAAAAGAAATGCAGAAGACTGGTAAGAAATTCTTAAAAGTAGTGCAAAAGAGTAAAAAACCACTAGATGAAGCGCAAGCGGGCAAAGAACAAGTTGATGAAGCGCAATCAGGCGAAGAACAAGTTGATGAAGCGCAATCAGGCGAAGAACAAGATTAGTGCCCTTCACTATTTTTATTTTACTTATTTTTGTCTTAAAATTACGAAGTTTGTCTTTATTAATCGATTTCTCTATGAATTAGTAGATAATAGTAACGTTATTTCTCAATACTACTGGGGAATTACAAGAGAATATATTGAAAAAATACTTGTTGAGTATAATGACAGAAGAATCAGATTACGGAATAAAATTCGGTATTATCTCTGAACTCGAAGAACAGCTAAGTGCTACTCTATTCAGATGGTTGGAGAATAGAAAGGTGAAATTAGAAGAAAACGAAGATAAAAAGGTGCTCGGGGACCTCTTACAGAGTGCAGAAGAAGTTTTGAATAAATGGTTATGATAAAAGAAAATCTGTTTTTAGAGCTATTCATCTCTAGCTTCCTAATTAATTGCTTCAGCAAATTGGTCTTCTAGGACAATGAGATCTTTTTCAGTGA
>JAUWJS010000149.1 GCA_030607575.1 Candidatus Heimdallarchaeota archaeon
AAAGTAGATGTTATTGATTTCAAAGCTTTATCGAATCCGACCAGACGTAGTATTCTTGAATACATCGCGGATATGGAATGGGTTACCTACACACAACTTACAGAAAAATTTGAGCTTAAGTCGGGTCCTCTTTACTACCATTTGAGACAAGTCAAACAATTTGTTTACCAAGATGAACATAAGAAATATTATCTAACTGAAGAAGGAAAAAAAGCTATTAAAATTATTCAAGGAAGTAATGATCAAAAAGTAGAGATCGTATATCGAGAAAAAGAAGAAGAACACAAAGTCTTCAGCATAGGTAAATTTTCTCTTGCTAAATTCATTAGATTCTTTGCAAAAAATCCAATCCGCACCTTGATAGAGTTTATTATTTTAGCAGGTGTGAGTGTATTTATCGGTTCAGGAAACAAAATTCTGATAGTAGGTAATTTTGTTGTTCCTCTAGAAGTACCCATTTGGCTGGCTTATGTAAGCTTAATTGGAAGTTGGTTATTTATTGGAGGTTTCGCTGAACTTCTGAGTAGATTTGGATACAAGAAAAAGCAAAAACCCTTCACCTTACTGAATGTCAGTAATCTGATTTTTCTACCATCTTTTCTTTTTATTCTTATAGTGGCATTAGTGGGAGCAGCTAGTGGAGCACCAGTCTTAGTTCCTTCAATAGTCTTGTTAATTCTTCACGGAGTATTTCAGATTTGGAGCTTTCTAGTACTAATTACAGCTTTGGGTGAAATCAAAGAACTCACAATTGATAAATCAGCATTAATTGCAATGTTTGTTAGCTACGCCCAGATTATTGCATTAATTTTTATTCTTTTGTAAAAGACCTTAGAAGTTAGCTAGAGATAGTAAAAGCAAATTCCTACATAAAACTGTAGGAAAAAACTACAATTCGGTATAAACTCACTTATTTAACAAACAATCATCATAAAAAGTTTAACCAAAAAACGGTGTTCAAAAATGAAGGCACAAATTAAAACACAAAAACTGGTTCTGGGTGGCTTTTTAGCCTTGCTAGTCATTTCATCTTTTATCTATATGCCTATTTATGCAGATAGTCATGAAGATGATGAAGATGAGGATGGCATAGATGATGAATACGAAAATGAGAATGAAAGAGAAGTCAAAATTGAGATTTCTGCTAATGAAGCAAAAATAGAATCATCTCTGGAAAGAGATGGAGGCTTCGAGAATGAATTTGAAGTAACAGTTAAAACAGGCCCTGAAGGCTTGGAATTCGAGTTGGAATTTGAAGAAGAGAATGACACTCTTGAAACAGAGATTGAATTCGAAGTAAAGTTCACAGAAATAGTAGAATTCAGAGACATAGTAGTTGATGGATTATATTATAGTTCTGACGATGAAACAATTCAAGTTTTAAAGCTAGATGATTTTAAACCAATTAATTATACAATTGAAACTACCGGAACTGATACAGTACATGTATTTTATGTGGAAACTGTCGATGAAGTATTCTCTGCTACTTTATATGTTTCAGGCGAATTCGCAAATATCAGCAATGTAATAGTTGCCCCTACTCAAGTAAAAGTAGATGTCGGCATTCACAATTTCAATTACACCGAGGATGATTCTGTCTTAGCCCTAAAAGTCAAACTAGAATCTGAACTAGAAGTTGATTATGAAGAAGATGAAGACACTGAAGATGAAGAACAAGGTCGTTCAAATGACTTCGAAGAATCTGAAGTTGATATAAGTCTAGGAGATTATGCAGGTTTCTTCTCATGGATTGAAACAGCAATGGTTGATGGTGTTGAACAAGAAGTGAAAGCAACTCCTCTTGATATAAGTACTGAAGAAACTAAATTATATCTTAATTACCCAAGAGGAACTGAAATCATTCATGATCCTAAAGTAGGAATGGCTGATTTATTACCAACAACTGGATTTTTAGGAAGCAATAATATGGTTTTCATTGCCCTAGCAGCATTACTAACTATACCTGGATTAGCTTTACTTTTCAGAAAGAAAAATAGGAGATAAAACTCCTAAATTATTTTTTTTTATGAAATTTTAATGGAAGGAACTATACAAGCTTAAAACTAAAAACTACATAAAACTATAAGTGAAAGTATTAATCAAGAAAAACAAGTTAAATATAGTAAAAGAGGTTATAAGATGAAAATTAAAATTATGCACAAAAGAAAACTGCTTCTGGGCGGACTTTTAGCAGTGCTAGTTTTCTCAACATTTCTCTATCTACCTGTTCAAGCCAGTGATGATGATGACGAAATTGATGATGACGACGACGATGACGGTGTTGACGATGATGAAGAAGAAATCAATGAAAGAGAACTCCAGATAGAAATTGATGATTACGAAGCAGAAATACGCTCACGGCTGAAAATTGGTGACATCAAGAACGAAATAGAAATAGAAATTGAAACTGAACATGAGGAAGAAGATGATGATGAAGATTATGGTCTTGAAATCAAATTCAAATTCAAACAAGACATTGGTGACTTTGAAGCTAAGCTAAAGTTCAAGATAGTTGTAACAGACATAATCGAGTTTATAGATCAGGATGCTAATGGCATATTTTCTCCATCAGAAGATCAGTTAATCCAAATCTATATGTTAGATAGTTTTAAGCCATTTGAATATCAAATTATTAACGATGCAGGAACAAACATCCACAAACTAATAGCTGAAACAATTGATGGTGTTTTCAATGCTAGCATATATATGGTAGGAGAATTCGCTTTGATAGATGGAAATCTGGTTTCACCTACAGAAGTTAAATTTGATTTGGGAATTTATAATTTCAATTATCTTGATCCAGCATCACAATTAGCAATGAAAGTCATGTTGAAAGATAAAATAGAATATGAAGATGAGGACGAAGATGACGATGATGTAGATACTGAAGGAGAGGAAGAAATAGAAGAAATTGATGAAACTGAGGATGAGGAATATGGTCGAGCTTCAGATGAAATTGGTGTTCTATTTTCAGATACTGATTTTTCAGGTTTCTTCACATGGTTTGAATATGCGATTATAGATGGTGTCAACACAACAATAGAATCTTCTCAAGTAAGATATGATGACGACTACAAGTGGATCTTCCTTAATTACCCCCGAGGAGATGTAATCGTTCACGACCCCAAAGTAGGTGTAGAAGGAGTACTCGAGACAACAGGATGGCTCTTAGGCTCAAGATTTTGGGTAGAACTGCCCAGTCTGTCTAGAAATGAGCTTCTTATTGTTTCAGCAATCACTCTGTTTGCCTTAACAGGCTTAGTTTTGGTCTTTAGAAGAAAAAGAATTGTTTAATTGTATGAGAGTTAGCCATTTCTCTCATACCCCTCCTCTACTTTTCTTTTTTGCAACAAACATTCAAAATCGTGTGTGAATGACCGCCTTTTACAGGGTATTCTTCCCATTGATGTGTCGTTTTTTTACCTATGACTAAACCAGCAGATTTGATATGATCTTCAATTGAACTTAACCAGAATAATGATTTTTTACATGCTTTTCCTTCAGGTAAACGTACAATTGGTGTAGAAATTATCAATTGCCCATTTTTATTGAGCATTTGTTTTAGAACTTGAATAGAAATTCTTGCAGCTTCATCATTTAGCTTTTGCATTAGCTCAAAGAATGAATCATTCTGTTTATTGAATCTAGGACAGTATTTAGTAAATAATGGCATCAAATAATAATCCATTATTCCTAAATGGGTGACAAGATCATATTTCTCACCATGATATGTGATATCAGGCCGTTCAAAATCATTAAATGAATCAAGAAGCTTTTTCTCCGGTAATTCTCCTTGTTCAAATTTTTCAAAAATTCCACATATTGAAGTTACGAACCCCATTGTAATATCAAATTTATGAACTTCTACAGTATTGAAATCGTTAACTGAAGCGAGGTGAATCCTAGCTCTTTTTAATGCTTCATTATTGATATCTATAAGAGAAATATTCGCAACACGATTAAGAATTTTATCACCTATTTCAGGAACTCTGTTTGTAACTCCAATAAACCCCCAATGATTAGTCCTCATAGGTAAACAAGATAAAATAAACGCTTTTACTTGATTGTAGTGAAAATCCCATTCTTTCTTGTAGAGAGAGTAGTTCTTTTCGAACTCATCCATCCATTCTTTGTTCATTTTTTCTTGCATTAATCCTTCATAAAATTGGTATATTAAGAATTTTATGTATGAAAGCTACTTTGAGAAAAATTCAAGAAGTCTAATACTTTTCCTCAAAATATAAAGAAGATGTGACACTATGAACATTTACATTATTCGACATGGAGAAACTGCATTTAATGTGGGTGAAGAAAGGATAAGAGGGAGAAAAGATATTCCTCTGTCTGATTTTGGGATACAGCATGCTGAGGAAGTAAGCAAAGAACTTTCAAAAATTCCTATAGAGAAAATATATCACAGTAAACTATCCAGAACGAAGGTTACTGCTGAAAAAATACTTCAAAACCAAAATAATGCAATAATCATTGAAGAACCATTATTAATAGACATCTCATTTGGAGAGTGGGAAGGACAAAAAGGCAAAGATGTTTTTACTGAAGAACTACAGAAGCAGTGGAAAACTAATCCAAATGATGTTTTAATACCAGGAGGAGAAACATTTTATCAAGTATTGGACAGACTCCACAGATTATTTCTGAGATTACGGAAACAAACAGAGAAAACTATAGCATTAGTTACTCATGGAGCAGTTATCAATTTGATTTTTGTTTATTTAACTGAAACGCATCCTTCGCATTATTGGGATTTTTATGTTAAACCTTGTTCTATTAGTCACGTAAAACTATATGAAAATGGAAAAATCTCTATGGTCAAATTCAATGATGCTCAGCATTTAACTGAATCATAACATCACATAACAATCGATTGACTATTTTAATTTGTTCAATAGAAATTCTTATAGACAAAATTAAAAAAACTTGCATGACATGTCGGATATTGTAAATAAGACTAAGAAATATTGGGAAAATGATTTTAATTGCTCTATTTCAACTGCTTGTGGAATTCTAGATTACTATGGATACAAGCATCATTCAGAAACCATGAAGAAAGCACTACTTCCATTCGGTGGGGGTATTGGTGAAAGATCTGTTTGTGGGGCAGTTACTGGTGCCTTAGCTGGTTTAAGTTCAGTATTACATGAGAAAGGACTAGATAAGGATTCAATTTATGATTTGACTAAGAAATTCAAAGAAAGATTCAAAG
>JAUWJS010000160.1 GCA_030607575.1 Candidatus Heimdallarchaeota archaeon
GGAAACCGACATTACAATCTCTATTTTTGTTTTTGGAAAAACTGTCTCATCTAATTCGAATGAGAATTCTCTTGCTCTTGCTGGTGAAAAACTAGTTTCATAGATTGATTCAGAATCAACCACTAAACTTAGTTTAACAACAGGTTTTTGTGAGATTCCCTCTAGAATTACGCAAATTCCCTTAATCCCAGTTTTAAAAAGTAACGCAGAAAATAACTGTTTGATTTCATTTACTCCATCTCCAACGATTTTATTATTCGGTAGTGTTTCGGAAGGTGTGTATCCCCAAATGATGACCATGTTTTTCACGCTTTTATTACAGTTATACCTTAAGAATCCGATATTTAACAATTTAGATGAAAAATTATATCTTCAAAAATTACTCTCACTGGAACTCACCTTAAACTAAAAGAAAAAGAAAAAAGAGAAGAAAAGGATTATTTCTTTCTGCGGGAAATAGCGTAAATTACACCAATTGCTGCTAATGGAATTAGAGCAAATGCATTGGTTGGTTCTGGTTCTTCTGGTTCAACTACGAAGTAGTTGAGGATGTTATTAACTAACATTTGACCATAGTGAGTACCACCATTGTATACGCCATTTTCAGTGTTTTGACCATACATGAATTTGTAGTTTGTGTAAATAGCTTCACCGGAAAGAATTAAGTTACTTCCAATGTCGGTAAAGTTTTCATGTACAACAGCTGGGAAAAGCCCACCAGTTAAACCGGCATACACGTCTAAATCACCTTCACTAGTATCAGTGTCAGCTGAAGTTGCGTTTACACTGTATGTCATTATTACATTAACTACTAGTGGAAAGACTGATTGTCCGTATCTTAGATCTCTGTAATCATATCCATTGTATGCAATAATTGAACATGGACCATGTGCGATTATACCAGCTTCCATACCTTCTGTAACTGCTAAAGCTACATCATCATATAATGGGTCTCCATAACCAAATTGATTTGGAGCAGTACGATAGGCAGAGCCATCGTGGTAAACTGAATCTTCAATTGAAGTTCCATCCAATCTGATTATACCACCTAAGGCGTCAAGAACTTGATTTATTGCATATGGATTGAAGAAACCCATGTAATCAGAGTCTCCAGATCCCCAAAGTAATTTATCCCCTAACTCAAACCAAGTTTTAATGTCTGCTATTTCAGCAGTTGTATAATTGTCGTCTGGTTGTGTCAGGAATAAAACAGCCACGTCATCGGGTATTCCCCAAGTTTCATTTATGTAGATAACTGTGTTACCTGCAGCTGTTAAATTACCTATTATGGGAGCAAGATCTGCTTCTGTAATGTGATAACCTCCATGAGAAATATCAAATGCGATTGTTACACCAGTGAAATCAAGTGTAGTTGTATATGCATTTGTTGTTGTCATGCCGGTAATCATTCCCACAATTAGAATTAAACTGAAAATATATTTTCTTTTCATTTATTTCACCGTGCACATTTGTGCACTTAATACAGAAATATTCTCCTAATTAAACTTTTCTGATAAGAAAATTGAAACGGGATTCCCGACAAAAATAAGACTAAAAACTATAAATCCCCAGAATACAATTTATTTCAATAATTGGAATGAATTGGAAAAATAGAGAAAACAGTTACTTCAGACACTCCGACAATAATACGTATATTTAAATTAAAATTTTAAGCTAGTCTTTGATAGCAGGAACAGGTATAAGTATTATAATCCTTTGCCGATTTGCATTACTAAGTAGTTGCTTCACATGATTAATATTGTTCATGTTAAACAGAATAAGGCAAGACCTTTATCTAGCGATTTAGCTTTAGAAATAGGGGATAGTATATTAATCTCTGGGAAAGAGGAAGCAGTTCCTTTTGTTGGGAGTAGAAAAAATCAGAAATTACACATTCTTCTAATTTCTCCCATTGGTACCATTATTGATTCTGATCAAGTAAGATTAGAAGAAACAGGCTTACGGAAAATTTACTCTTTTCCAATAACTCCTGATTTATATTCTGGTACCTATTTTCTCCAAATTGAAGGAGATTATAAGCTAAGAGAAAAGGTAAATATTAGAACAAATAAACATTTGATTTATCGCTGGATTCTATTCTATGGAGTTCAACTAAAAAACCCAAATAATTTTCCTCTAAACAACTTTGTTCTTGATGTTATGATTCCGCCTTCTATCTCTCCTATTCAGCAAGTATTGAACGCTGAGAGCAATCACAAGCCAACAAAACTAATGACTGATAATGATGGGAATCGATGGCTAAGATTTTATTTTCATCAAATTAATCCTAGAGAAAAGATAACTATTGCGTATAAAGCAGATATTGTTACTCGTTTGGTTGCTTACGATATTACACGTTTAAGAGGTGAAGAAAAAGATATCGAAGCCCTTTATCCTCAGGTTTACCAGAAATATACTAAATCTGAACCATTTCTTGAATCCTCTAACGAGAGCATTGCTAATATTGCAAAAAAATACTTTTCCTATTCTCCACTAAGTAAAGTTTTAGCTTTCTTGAAGTATGTAAAGGAGAACTTAGTCTATGTTCCCCAAGATGGAGATTATGGGGCTACATACGCAATAGAAAACAAGTTAGGAGATTGTACAGAATTTTCATCCCTATTCGTAAGTTTATGTAGAGCAGGCAATGTTCCAGCAAGATTAACTACAAGCATCATCTTAAGTGAATATGAAGGCTGGGTTCATCACTCACAGGCTGAGTTTTTTGCAAATGGAGTTTGGTTCCCAATAGACCCTACTTTGCAGCATGATTTTAGATATTTGTATAGAAATCCTAGTTGCATAATCTTGCAAAGAGGAAATACTTTAGGGAATTCAAACATCAGAGAAGTACGCTATAGTTACGATGATATGAATCAACATGAAATATCTATTCATGCTCATAAAGAAGTCAAGTGGGATAAAGACTTAGCTGAAGGAAAGAAGAGAACTAGTAGTGAAGATTATGGGAAAACTAAAGGTACTATGTTTGAAAACCTCAACTGGAAGTTTACATTACCAAGCTTGGATTTGGACAAACAAGATAAAACCATTGAAATAAGAGTAACAGCACCAGATACAGCCCCAATTCACAAGCCTTTCAGTATCCCAGTGCATCTGTATAATCGTAGTGAGGAAGGAATAATAGGAACACTGAGAGTATCTTTTTCGAGAGGTGGAATATATACTAATCATCTTTATCCAATGCTCTTGGAAGCTAATTCTCACGAACCTAAAATGGTGGAAATACCAGCTACAAATTTCTTAGGTCCTACATTCATTGAATTGATATTCCAAGACGATAATGGAAATAAAATTGGTTACGCACAGAAAAAAGCTATTTTTCACTAGAAAAATAAGAAAAAAAATTATTTCTTTCTTCGTTTAAGAACAAAATAGGAACCAATTACAAGAAAACCTGTAATTGATAGCCAAACTGATATTGAGGCTAATTTAGTAGTTAAATCGTACGTTCCAACATTACCAAATGGATCAGTTACGGTGAAATGGAATACTTTCTCGCCATTTTTAAGCTCTGCTAAATCAATATTTGAAAACCAAACATTTCTCCATAGTGAATTACTAGATTCAAAGGTAAAATTATCTACCTTTAGTTCACCCGATAAATTGTTACACCAATCAAAAACCGACAAACTAATATTGAAAACATCTGTAATCTTAGTTTCTTCAGTTAATTCTTGATATTGACCATCAAGATATCTGTAGGAAACGGATTTTATAAGGGGTATATCATTGTCTTCAAAATCCCAGAAAGGTATACCAGTTTGTGCTCCACCATCATATGCAGGAGTTAAGGTAGATAGATCTACTCCCATTGATGCCAAAATTGTGGGCGCTATATCTCTTTGATTGCATGGTACACCTTGAGGTTGCATTACTGATGAGTTACTAAATATAAATGTGTTAGTTGAGATTTCATCTACTGATTGAGGCCATCCTTCTCCATCATGGCTTCGATCATACATTCCATGATCAGCGCCAATTATGAAAAGAGTTTTATCCAAAACCCCCGCGTTTTCTAAGACATCAATAATCATTCCCGTTCCTATGTCACAATTTATTAAAGCTTGTCTATATTCAGGAGTTTCTACACCATATCCATGTCCCGCTTGATCAGGTTCGGTAAAATGCATTCTAAGATAGAACCTTTCTGATGTAACATTTTCTAGCCAAGCAGCTGCTTTTGTGGCTAAAAATTCTGCTCTAATTAAAGGAGCTGAATACATTTCAGTTTCTTCGTTGAAAACATTGAGTGCTGCATCTCTAGATTCTGGATCATCAGGCAGCCATGTTAAGTTTTCAGCAGCAAACCAATAATCTGATTCTAAACCGGGAGTAATGTTTTCAAATATTGGGTCTGTATTATTCCCTGACTGTGCAATATGGGTCTCATCAATCTGATGATAACTCCAAGAGAAGAAATGACCAGTTTTGATATCCGAACCAAAAGCAACTTTCAAACGTTCAGCGATACAATAACCATCAGGTATAGCTTGTTTTATAGTTCCTTCTCCAAACATGTTATAAGGAATAAGAGTAATTTCTGCTCCATATCCTGATTCCAATGTAGCCATTCCAGGATTTGTACTTGTTCTATGAGATGTTATTCTAATAGTTTGTCTATATCCTAGTTGATCTATTTTCTTTGTATTAACCAATGTCC
>JAUWJS010000146.1 GCA_030607575.1 Candidatus Heimdallarchaeota archaeon
ACTGAAAGGATAGAAAATTATCCTGGTTTTCCCGAAGGTACCAGTGGTGAAGATCTCGCTTTAACTTTTGCTAAACAAGCTGAAAGGTTTGGAGTAGAAATGCTCAAAGCTACACTAGCTAATGAAATTAAAAGAGAAGATCAAGACTTTGTAGTTACAACCTCTCATGGAGATACAATCCATGCAAAGACAGTAGTTATAGCAACAGGAACTGAATATCGGACTCTTGGGGTTGAGGGTGAAAAGGATTTACTCGGTTATAGGATTCACTTCTGTGCAGTTTGTGATGGACCATTTTTCAAAGATAAGAAAGTTCTAGTAATTGGAGGAGGAAATTCTGCTCTTGAAGAATCTCTCTTTTTAGCTCGCTTTGCATCAGAAGTAACTGTTGTTGAGATAATGGATGAGCTAACAGCCTCTAAGGTCATTCAAAAAGAAATCTCAAAAAATCCTAAGATAAAGACTTTGACTAGTTACGAAACTAAAGAGTTCCTTGTAGGAGAGAAAAAGCAATTAGAAGGAGTAAGGCTTTTTGATAGAGCAAATCAGAAAGAGGTAATTCTCAAACCTGATGGGGTGTTCATGTTAGTAGGACTTAAGCCTACTGTAAAAATTGTTGAGAACCTTGTGGATTTAGATGAAAGAGGATTTATTAAAACAGATGAAAAGATGATGACAAGTGTTCCAGGAATATTTGCAGCAGGTGATTGTAGAAGCCAATCTACATGGCAAGTTGCTTCAGCAGTTGGAGAAGGGGCTATAGTAGCTTTGAAGATTAGGGATTATCTAAGAAGTCACTAAAGAGAAGTATTTCCATTTTTCAATACTCTTTTTTCTTATTTATTTGCATCTTACAAAGTAAACAATAATACAAATTTGTGAAATACCTTTTTAAAAATAAAATATAACCTGTAGAAGGAGAAAGAAATGAATGACGCATTAAATCTTCTAAAAACTCGCAGAAGTATTCGAAAATATAAAGATCAACAAGTAGAAGAAGAAAAGATCCAGAAATGCTTAGAAGCTGCTCAATGGGCTCCTTCAGCATCAAATAAACAACCTTGGGAATTTCTTATTGTAAAAGACGAACAAGTTCGAAAGAAGCTTTCAGAAATTCACCCCTATGCTAGATTTGTTGCACAAAGTCCAGTGATTTTTGTTCCACTCACTAATCCAGAAGTTCATCCAAAATATCATAAATCAGATACAGCTTTAGCAACATTACAATATATGATAGAAGCACACAGTTTAGGATTAGGGACATGTTGGGCTGGAGTGATTGGAGCATCAATAGAACCAGAAATAAAAGAACTGCTTGGAGTTCCTGAGAATCTAAACGTTCTAGGATTAGTTGCTACAGGATATGCTGATGAAGAACCAACAAAAACGAGAAAAGAACTAGATGACCTGGTTCATTATGAGAAATATTAAAGCCAAACATACAAACAGCACAATTTTGATCTTGAAATTCTTTTTAAAAGAAAAAATATCGAAATTTATTCATATTGTAGAAAAGCTACAACTCGAAAGCATTTATTTCCTCAAGAAGCTCATAAGTTTTAGCAACAGCTTCATGAACCTGTTCCTCGCTTTTTCCACCTGTACAAACTAAATTTCCAGATTGAAACAGTAGGAGAACGTTCTTGGGTTTCTCTAAACGAAAAATAAGTCCTGGGAACTGTTCAGGTTCATACATAGCATGGTCTAGCCAGAGCGCTATTAGTTCAAGATTTAATTGTTTTTGGTTAAAATTCCCTGAAGCAACAATATTTTGGATAATAATTTCAGGTTCCTCTGTAATTACTACGCCCACTTTTTTCAATAATTCAGATATTGTTGTCACACCAATTCTTACATTTTCGGTAGTTTTTGCCCCTGTCAATACGAGTTTTCCTGAGTTAAAAACAAGACTTGAAACTTTGGGGTTCTTGATTTTTAAAATCACTCCTGGAAATCTATCAGGATTGTAGCTTATGTCAACTGACTCATCATCAATCAGAGTCTGATAAATTTCTACTAGGTCTATAGATGTAAACAAGTCTATAGATGAAACAATATTTTGAACCGTTATATTAAATTCAGGTTTTTTCACTTTAAATCCATGTCCTTTTAAAGCATGCGTTATTTTTTTTGGGGTATGTAAGTATTTTGATATTAGTAAAATAATTCATTTCTCAAAAAGCTGAATTGAAACGTGTTTTGTCTTTAAACACTGTCGAGGAGGAGGAACAGGAGCTGCTCCAACTTACATAAAAGATAATGTAAGTATGCCACCAATTTTTGCTATTAACAGAGCTAGAAAATATTTGGATAGTGTTGAAAGTGAAGTGACATTCTGTATAACTGGTGGATTTAGAGATTCTTCAGATATTGCTAAAGCTCTAGCTATGGGTGCAGATGCAGTTGCCTTAGCAACATTCTCATTGATTGCCATTGGATACCAAAGATATAGAACATGTCATACTGGTCATTGTCCAGTGGGAATAACAACTCAGAATCCGAGACTTCAAAAAAGATTCAATATAGACAAATCTGTTGAAAGATTCAAACTACTTTATGATATTACTACAGAGGAGCTTAGAAATTTTGCAAGAATTAATGGAAGGAAGGATGTTCATAAGTTAGATATTTCAGATCTATTGACGATTAATAATGAAGTTTCAGCGAATACTGAGATAGAGCATGTATGATGAAGAGCAGCTTGATGAACAACATTCTATATTTTTTTCTTTCTTCCTTTTCTTGATAAGAATCTTAATAAGAAACTTCCTAATCCTTGTTTTCCTTTGTATTTCTTACCTTGAAGATACAATTCTTCAACCTTTAATTCGAGAAGATTCTCAGTCTTCATCTCTAAAGGATTCTTGTTCAGTATGACCATGTCTGCTATTTTTCCTACTTCAAGACTCCCTCTTTCTTTTTCGTCGAAACCCATGAAGGCAGCTTGATAGGTGAACATTTTCAATGCTTCTTGAATTGTAATTGATTGTTCAGGGACATAGTGATTACAAGCTGAATGGATTCCTCTAATTGGATCAGGGGAGCTAACTGGACCATCCGAACTTCCACTGATATGTATCCCCATATCAAGCATTTTTCTAAAAGGAGAAATCTTCTTATGACGTTCACCCAGTATTTCTTGTAAAAACTCCACTGGCTCTTCTTTAAAATGAAGAAAGACCGGTTGAGCAGATATACATATACCTAATTCAGAACATTTTTTCAATCCTTCTTCAGTAGGGAGACAAGCATGAATAATAGTGTGACGATGGTCTTCTCTGGGGTTAGCTAGAATAGTTGTTTCTAATACTCTTGTTGCTTGTTCAAAAGCCGCATCACCTATGGCATGAAATGAAATCTGTAAATTTGCATTGTGTGCTTCTTTTGCAAATTGTATCAATTCATCGTCAGAGTAGAAGAGAATTCCTTTGTTATCTGGATTATTAGTATAACCCTCTTTCAAAGCTGCATCAAGGGGGGTGAAAGCTCCATCTAGAGCAGTTGCAAAACACCCTCCTATTCGAGGAAGTTTTCTTTTCAGAACCTTATCAACATCCATGGTTTGAAAATTTATTCTAAATTGAAATCCTTCTTTTTGGCTACGGGCTACATATCGAACAAGATCAACATCCAAATCTCTTGGAAAACCAATCCCTTCAACAGGGTGAATCATTCCTATTCCCTTCTCAGCCAATAAATCAACACTCTTCAGAAGGTTATTTAGTAAAGTCAAGGGAGAGACAAAAGATGTTACAAAGTCTGCTCCTAGGAAATACGCTTCTTGCTCCAGCAGACCTTTCTCTGGATCATACCCTCTAAGTTCTTTTATTTTGGGAGGGGGTTTTGCAAGCATTAAAGAGTTAACTACCAAAGAATGACCTTCATAGCTGATTATCATAACGGGAAGATTAGAGCACCATTCATCGAGTTCTTGACGAAAAGGGAGATGTTTTTCTTTAAGACTGTGGGCCGATAAACCAAAGCCAATTACAGCCTTAGGTTTGTTATTGTTAACATAGTTTTGGAGTTGTTCTCTAGCTTGTTGAAAGGAGGTTATACCTTGAAAATATAATTGTTGAGCAAAGAAAGCAAAGTTAGAGAAATGAATATGAGTGTCACAAAAGGAAGGCAGAAGAGCTTTTTCTCCTAATTCAAGTATGGGTTTGTTCTTGAATTTCTGAGGAAGTTGATCTCCTACATAAATGATTTCACCTCGATTTTCGACTAAATATTTGTAAACATTATCTGATTGATCACAAGTAATAATTGAACCACTATAAACACGCATAGATAAGAGAAAAGAAGCTATTTTAAAAACTTAATTTCAACAAAATGTAATCCTTACTTACAAGTGATGATATCTACTATTTAGTAATTTTTGGAACTTAAATGAACAATGTTCTCTCACTAAGAAATACTATTTATATACATCCTTTTGCTTTGATTGATTCTAACTGGTGTATGTGAAATGG
This sequence comes from Candidatus Heimdallarchaeota archaeon, assembly GCA_030607575.1. Classification (GTDB taxonomy): domain Archaea; phylum Asgardarchaeota; class Heimdallarchaeia; order Heimdallarchaeales; family Heimdallarchaeaceae; genus UBA460. Next base: position 4,473 of record JAUWJS010000146.1, read on the forward strand.
TAGTTGTGGAAAAAGGTAACAAAGATCTTCCAAAGCACTTAGAATTTTTATCGAAAGAAGCAAAAATTGCTTTATCTGTTCAACATGTTATTCTCAATCAGACCAGAAGAATTCTTGATGACTATGATTTCATTGAGATATTAGCTCCCGTGAATGGTCTGAAAATGAACTCCAAGAAAAAGTCAATAGGAGAGTTGACAATCTACAAGCAAGCTTTAATTTGTTCCTTTGAGAAAATATATACCCTTTCTCCAATAATGACAGATGATTCCCAATCTTATACTCATAATTCCAGTCGTTTGTACGAATCTTATCAGCTTGATTTAGAAATGAGAGAAAAATCAATCTACGATATTATGGAAACTACTGAACTCTTTCTGGAAAGATTATTAGACATTGTAAATTTAGTCTGCTCAAATGTTCTTGAAAATAGTAATAGAGAGTTTACTTTACCATCTGTACCCTTTCCAAAAATAACCTATTCGAAGCTCCATGATTTAGCTTCTTCTTTTGATAGTTCAGTCATCTACGGTGAAGAAATTCCTGTGTATGTTAAAGAAGAAATATCTAAGAGGGCTAAGAAACCTTTATGGATTGTCAATTATCCTACAGGTTCAAGAGAGGTTCTCTACAGAGAAGATCCCAATGAACCAGGATTCTTGTTGTCAATGGATTTAATATATCCTGCAGGTTTTGGAGAAGCAGCTAGTGGAGGAGAGAGAGTGATTGATGCCCACACTATATCAAATTATCTAAAACGATCAGGTGAAGATGTAACTGAATACAAATTATATCTAGAAATGATGAAAACTGATGGAAGGAAATCAGCAGGAATAGGTATAGGAAT
>JAUWJS010000175.1 GCA_030607575.1 Candidatus Heimdallarchaeota archaeon
TCGAATGTTTGATTCTTGTTAAAAGTTATACAAGGACTAAAAACATCCACATATGCAAATCCTCTATGATTTATAGCTTCTTTGAGAATCTGAGCTAAATGTTTCAAATCACCAGAAAAACCTCTCGCTACGAAAGTAGCTCCAGCTGAAATCGCTACAGTTAGAGGATTAATAGGATTTTCAATAGATCCTCGAGGAGTTGTTCTGGTTAAGGTCCCTACAGGTGTTGTAGCACTTGCTTGTCCAGTAGTCAGACCATACACAAAGTTATTCGAAACAATAGTAATAATATCAACGTTTCGTCTGCAAGCATGAAGAAAATGGTTCCCTCCTATTCCATAAATATCACCGTCTCCAGCATAAACTAAGACGGTTAATTCAGGATTAGCCAGACGAATTCCAGTTGCTGCGGGAATACCTCTTCCATGTACTGTTTGGAGACCATACACATCTAAGAAATTGGGCATGTGAGAAGAACATCCAATTCCACTTACTAGCACAACTTCCTCTTTTGGAATTTCAAGCTCAACTAATGCTTGTCTTATTGCTCTCCATTGAGAGAAATTTCCACAGCCAGGACACCATGTTGGGAAAAATCCACTCTCATAATCTTTAATCGTTAAATTGAATTCTTTACTCATTCTTAACCACCCCTTTAACTTTCGCAACAATTTGTGACGTTACGATTGGTTCTCCATCCCACCGAAGCAGTTTGTGTTCTATATTTACTCCTGTTTTCATTCTAATATAATCTCTTAGCTGTCCTGTATAGTTTTGTTCAACACATAAGGTTGTTTTTGCTTTTTGAAGAATCTTTGTTACAACTTCTTCATGAAATGGATTAAGATATTTTAGATGGAGATGATTTGCAGTAATTCCTTCTTCTTTGAGATGTAAAACTGCTTCTCGAACTATATTAATTGTCGACCCCCAAGAAACAATTGTAATTTCAGCATCTTCGGATCCTTCCAACTTGGGGTTTTCTAGTTCTTGAATTAAATAATCCAGTTTCTTCATCCTCTTCTCGACCATTTTAACCCTTATTGGCAGAGTATCAGGCAATCCCGCTAATGTTGATGCAAGAGAAGTCCCTTCCTCATTTCTTTCACTTGAACCTGTGAAAAACATACCGTTTTTTGTTCCAGGAATAGTTCTAGGTGATATGCCATTCTCTGAGAACTTATATCTTATAAAATCTTCAGGAGGATTGTCTAGAATTTCGAATCTTTTATTCTCTCTTTGCAGATCAAGTTTTCTAACAGTTGAAATTGATTCAGATAAGTATAAATCCATCAATACAATAACTACAACTTGGTATTTCTCAGCTATTTCTAATGCTTCAATTCCTACATTAAATGCATCTTCTACATCATATGGAGCAATGATAACTTTAGGAAATTCACCTTGACTTGCCCCATAAACTTGAAACAGATCTGCTTGTTCAGTTTTTGTAGCCATTCCTGTGGAAGGTCCAGCTCTTTGAGAATTAATGACAACTAAAGGAATCTCCTCAATACCAGCCATACCAATTATTTCTGTCATAAGACTGAAACCTCCACCTGAGGTTCCAGTTGCAGCTCTTGCACCACAATATGAAGCTCCAACAGCCATCCCAATTGCTGCTATCTCATCTTCTGTTTGCTTGACAATTATACCAAGTTTTGGAAGATACTTAGTCAGATAATGTACAATCGATGTTGCCGGCGTCATAGGGTACCCAGAATAAAATTTCAACCCTGCAGATAGCATCCCTAAAGCAAGGGCTTCATTTCCAGATATGATCATTTGTTGGGCCTTTTCATACTTGTGTTTTTCCCAAAGTTCTGGCCAGTTGTTGGCTTCTGCATAATTAATTCCTTTTTCTAAAGCTTCGTAGTTTGTGAAAATTACTTCCTCACCCTTTGAACCAAATTGCTCAAAAATAACTTCTTTAATCAAAGATTCATCTAGACCCAAAATTTGGCTAATTGCTCCAAATCCTACAATGTTTTTCAAAATTCTTAGCTTTGATATTTCCTTGGTTATAGCAGCTAAAGGAATTGGGAGTTTCTTAATATCTTCAGGATAATCCAGATCCTCCAAATCGAAAGAATCATTATCATAGATTACCATAGCGTTAGATTCAGAAGCTGGTTTGTGAAGCTTAGCTACATTTTTGTTCAGTAGAAAGATTATATCAGCTTCTTCTCCTACAGATAGAACTTTGCTATTAGAAGCTCTGATTTGATAAGTATTGTATCCACCTCTGATAACAGATTGATAACTTCTAAAACCTAGAATATTGAAATTGTGCTTCTTGAGAATCTTGCTGAAAAGTATCCCTATTGATACTAGACCATCTCCAGCACTACCAACAAACCGAATTATAACATCCTTTTTCATTAATGATTCCTCATGAGTTTAGACGCTATCAGCTCATGAAATAACGAACTTATAAAATGTTTTGAATGACCATATATTAAGCCATCCACCAAACGAGTAAAGCTATTTCACCAGGTAAAAATACCAGGGCTATAAGAGTTAGCAAAGCTATTGAACGACTTGTTAAAACTTCATCAAGTTTGAAGTACTTTGAATATGCAGTATTTGCAACTGCTGGAGGGGCCATACTTTGAATAACCATAGCGATTTTCATTCCTAGGGGAACAGGTAAGAAGAAAATTATTAAAACAACAAGCAATCCTCCACCAAAACGAGCAAAACTATTTCTAAAGAGAGCCACCTCTTTCCATTCATTTTTCTTTGGTAATTTAAAGCTTAAACCCACTAGAGCTAACATTATCACCATAGTCACATCTTGAAAAACCGTTACAGCTATATGGTCACCTATTGAGAATTGTCCTAATGAAACTTTATTTAACAGATTAGGATTTGAGATGCTGTAATTTATGAAATCTACAAGATGATGCCCAATAGTCACTTGACCAATTGAGAATCGAAGAATTAAACCGATTACCATTCCGATAGTTGGGGGAAATAGGAGTAAACCTTTGACAATTTTCCAGACAGATTTTTCTTCTGTCGAACCATAATGCAACCCCAAATATACACCTAATGTATTACGATAGAAAGTTTGTACAATTAGATAAATTGAAGCAGCTAGTAAGCCTTCTGCTTTCATATCTCCTGATAAGATGCCTATGATTATCGGGAATGGAAAAAATAGTGCATTCATAAAACCTGTTGTATTAATTTCTGCACCTTTTGTTTGTTTCGGAAGATCTTGTTTTCTTATCATTAACCAATCTATAATCATTGAAAAAGCCATACCAAGAGTTGTAACAAGAGCTATAAACCACCAGTTAAGACTAGTTAAAGAACCTGTATCCATATCTAGAAAAACTGTAATTAGAAGAACTGGAGAAAGAATGTAAATACCTACAAAAAGAAGCCATTTGCCTAATTTCTCTGCTTTTGATAACCTTTGAAGAAAAAAACCTCCAGCTATTCCAGCATAGATTATTCCTACTCTTATGGAAAGCTCTCCTAGATAGTGAATTGGCATTGAGACGAA
>JAUWJS010000070.1 GCA_030607575.1 Candidatus Heimdallarchaeota archaeon
TCAACAAAAATTTCTTCGTTTTTCTTAGCAACACTAATAATTGGAACAGACATCTTCAGTTTCTTTAGTACTCTTTTTGCAATATTTAACTGTCCTTTTCCACCGTCAATTACTAAAAGATCAGGTTTAGGGTCTGATTTCAATGTTTCTGAACTATATCTTCGACCAATTACTTCCTCCATCATTGCATAATCATTTGGCTCCGTATACGTTTTTCTAACTCTAAACCGTCTATACAATTTCTTCTGAGGAACACCATTTTCAAAAACCACACAAGACCCTACAGAATGCTCTCCCTTAAGAGTAGAGATATCAAAGCCATGTATTATAATTGGTATCTTAGTTAATTGAAAATCATTTTTCATATCATCTAATATCTTCTCAAAATCCTTTTGATATTGGATATCTCTTTTGAATTTTTGCAACTCATTTCGAGCGTTTTTTTCTGCAATTTCAATTAGTTGTTTTGCAATAGTTGTTTTGAATGTTCTAATATTGAAATCCTTTGCTTCGAGAAAACGTTCTGTAAATGCTGGACCCACTAGAATACTGTATTTGGGTTTTTCTTCACCATAGATGAAAGTAATAGCTTCTCCAGCGGTTTTAATCCGATGTCCTTCCTCTCTTGAATAAAGGTAGTTAGTGATATTGTGTATACGATGATTTCGCATCTCCAATTTACTTAATGCTAAATCATCTTCATATTCTTTAAACGCCAATACATCAATATTCCTTTGCTTAGAGTGTAAATCTTCTTGAATATTCAAAATTGTTCGCACCGCTTGAGTTAAATCTCGTAGATTAGCTGCTTTTTCAAAATTAGATTCCTGAGAGGCTGACCACATTTCTTCCTCAATACTATCTAGTAAATCAGCTACATTTCCTTTCAGAAATGATATGACATTTTTCACGATTTTTCCGTATTCCTCAGGAGATATATTGTTCTTATATGGTGATAAACATCTTCCCAACCTTTCTCTCATACATCTTGCAGATGAACCTTTTTTAGCCAAGCGTTCCATTGTTTTTCCACAATTGCATATAGGAAATAATCTTACAACTAGTTTAGCAGTTTGTTTTACCATCGTATTATTGGGAAAGGGTCCAAAGTAAACACTCTTGCTGACTCGTTGGTCTGTTTCTCTTGCAAACAAAAGCTGAGGGTATACCTCTTCCATAGTTATTCTAATTAGCAAATGCGATTTATCGTCTTTCAGCATACTGTTCAGTTTCGGAGACAGTTGTTTAACCAATTTTTTCTCCAAAATCAGAGCTTCAGATTCATTTCTAGTTATAATCCAATCTACACGATGTGCTAGTTCCTGTAATTTATCTTCTTTAAGATCAATAGTTGTTTGAAAATGCTGCTTTACTCGATTCCTGAGATTCTTAGCTTTACCGACATAAATTACCTTCTCTTCTTTGTCCTTTATCAGATAAACCCCTGGCTCAGTAGGGATTTCTTCAAGATCGGAAAAAAGACTCATCTAGTTTCCACCATTTTCTTCAAGATCGGAAAAAAGACTCATCTAGTTTCCACCATTTTCTCAAGTTCTTTAATTTTATCGCGATAAAGCGCAGCTTTTTCAAAATCTAAAGCTCCAGCTGCTTCAGCCATTTTTTCCTTCAAATCATCAATTACATAAAGAATATCTTGACTAGTTAAATCATCAGGAACTGCTATTCTCTCTTCCTCTTTAGGTTCAATTTGCATCAATGTCTCAACAATAGATCTTATTTCTTTACGAATTGTTGTAGGTTTGATACCATGTTTTTCATTATATTCTTGTTGAATTCTTCTTCTTCTATTATTCTCTGTTATAGCTTCTTTCATAGAACCTGTAAGATTATCAGCATACAAGATAACGCTACCATGAACGTTTCTGCTAGCTCGACCCATAAGTTGAATTAACGAACCTTTAGAACGTAAAAATCCTTCTTTATCTGCATCAAGTATTGCAACAAGAGCTACTTCAGGAAGATCCAATCCTTCTCTTAGAAGGTTTATTCCAACTACCACATCATATTTGCCTACTCTTAGTTCTCTTAATATCTCAATTCGGTCTAAAGTGTCTACCTCATGATGTAAATAAACTGACTTAATATTCATTTCCAGAAGATAGTCAGATAGCATCTCTGCACTCTTTTTGGTGATAGTTGTAACCAAGACTCTTTCTCCCTTACTTACTCTTTGGTTTATCTCACTAACAAGATCAGTTATTTGTCCATCAGTTCCTCTTACATCTATCTTTGGATCTACAAGACCAGTTGGACGAATAATCTGTTCTACAATCTGTTCAGATACATCATATTCATAATTTCGAGGAGTGGCACTTGTGAAAACAACATTGTGCATGTATTTCTCCGTTTCTTCGAATCTGAAAGGACGATTATCAAATGCAGAAGGAAGTCTGAAACCATGCTCAATTAGATTCTTCTTTCTTGAGTAATCCCCACCATACATTCCACGAAGTTGAGGGATAGTTAAATGTGATTCATCAATAATAAACAAGAAATCTTCGGGGAAGTGGTCAAGCAAAGCAAAGGGTCTTTCACCAGGTTTTCTTCTATCAAAATGACGGGAGTAGTTTTCTATTCCAGAGCAGCCACCTGTTTCTCTTAATAATTCCAAATCATATAGTGTCTTTTGCCTCAATCGATGTCTTTCTACTACTTTGCCATCCTTTTCAAATTCAGCTAAACGCATATCTAGTTCTATCTTTATGTCTTCAAGAGCTGATTCAAAGAAAGCATCATTTGCTAGATATTGGGTTCCTGGATAAATTGACATTGCTTCATATTCTTTCATCATTTCTCCTGTAACTGAATGTCGAGAAGTTAAACGTTCTATCTCGTCTCCAAAGAACTCAATACGATAAACGTAATCGCTATATAATGGAAAAATATCAATAGAATCACCTCTAACTCTGAAGGTTTTACGATCCAGAATCACATCATTCCTTTCGTATTGGTTTTTGACTAGTTCTAACATCAAATCCTGTCTATCTAAAGAATCACCTACTTTCAAAGCTATTCTTCTAGAACGATATACATCAGGAGGACCAGTACCATAAATACAAGAGACAGATGCACAAACAATTACATCATCACGAGTAGCTAAAGCTTCAAGAGCTGTATGACGTAAACGCTCAATTTCGCGATTTATATCAACATCCTTCTCAATGTAAAGATCTTTAGAAGGGAGATAGGCTTCTGGTTGATAGTAATCATAAAAACTGACATAATAACAGACTGCTGCAGAAGGAAACAAGGTTTTAAATTCACCAAAAAGCTGTGCAACAAGAGTTTTGTTAGGACCAATTATCAAAGTAGGTTTCTTGATTTTATCAATAACATAACTCATCGTTAGCGTTTTTCCACTTCCAGTTACTCCCAGTAATGTCTGATGTTTGTATCCATTATTAATTCCATTTACTAGTTGAGCTATTGCTTTAGGTTGATCTCCCTTAGGAGTCATTGGAGTTTCGATATCTAAAGGCATTCTTGTTTCTCCTATCTTTTAATTGTTAAAAAGTATGTTTATCAGTCAGAAAGATTTCATTTTAAAAACTAGGAGTAAAAAGAAACTAGCTTTTGATCCAGAATCCTTACCTCAGTCAATTATGTAAGTTTTGTTCTAACTAGCAGTACAGATGTAACAGCCGTGTAATACATTAGATAAAGAAGTGAAATCTTGATTCATAGTATATGGAATTCAGAAACTATTTTGATGTTCCACGTGAAGAAATCGATGAAAAAGATGTCATGAGTTATCTTGAGAGACTTTACAAGAAAATCGGAGCTCCAAAGGGAAGGATAAGGGCTTGGTACTCTTTACCTCATGAGGATAAGGGGATAAAAAGAATTTGCGTTTTTTATTCTGCTGATAAAATCCAAGAGAAACAATCAGTTAGATAGAATCAATTCTATCTTACAATAAACAAAGAGCGCTAATAGTAATTTTGTCGGTCTTAAATACTGAAATATTTATTTTAAAGCAAGTATGGTTTCAACTATTAGTACAAAACGAATCGTTTTAGATGAGTTAAAATTTATACTACCTCATCAAAAAAGAGCTCTTCTTCTTTTAGATTCGGATATCATTAGGGAAAGAATGAAGGGATACGCATTGCTAACTACATGTTTTCGGATGAGTTCTCCTGATATTCAAAATCATATCCGTAGTAAATGGAAAGAGGAAAAAGACTTGAAGGACATAAAAAAAGCATTTATTGTGTATTGCGAACAAACATTTCTAGGATAAGTTACATCAGTTGTTTTCCTCTTGCAGAGGAAAGTAAACAGGGAATATAAGACGAGCAAAATTTTGGTACATTTCAACGCTATAATCCTTCTGTTCAATTAATCCTTCCAGTTTTACTATTTCAGATTCAGTATAGCCCTTCATATCTGGAAATTCACTTTGGTTACCATAATCCATAACTTTGCAAATTATTTCACCGACTTGCTCTATTTCTAGATATGATTCAATTAAGATATGAATATGAGGAGTTAGTTTATCTGATTGTTCTTCTTCTTTAACTGAATCAGCTATTCTTACAACAGAAAGGATTGCAGCTCTTCTTGTAATGTAGTCCTTTGCATAAACTACATTTTTCAATGGATAAAGAACGTCAACATCTTGTAAGTAACCTATTGCCCTAATTGCTGCATACTGAAGATCATAATCACTTTCTTCTAGTATTTTTACCAAATAAGGTTTGGACGCATAATCCTTTAAATGACCTAAAACTTCCAAAGTAGATAGTTTAATAGCTAATGAACTTCGTTCTATAAGATCATGAAGATAGCTAAGGATTTTCTCTTTAAGCTCTGGAAATTTTAAAGCATATTCAACTATGGTTGAAGCTGCAGCATTTCTTACATTCCAGTCAGAATCTTCTATTAGTGGATAAATTTTATTGATACTCTTTACTTTACCATTCTTCTGTAAGAATAAAGCAAAATTTGCTCGATCTAGGGGATCGTCGCTTTTTTGTTTTCTACCTATGAATAATCCTCTAAAGAAATTTACTAAACTCATAATTCAAACAACCCCTCTTTAATGAGATAACTTATAGCACCTCTTTGTGGTTGAGTTAGTTTTCTAAGAAATGTATAATCTATTTTTCTAACTTCAAACCTTTCTTCCTTTTCCTCGTCTAAATCAAACTTGTAAGCGTCCTTCCTTTTTGTAACTTGAACAGCTCTTGTAACTACAGGAAGGTTATATGGCGACAAAGATTTGTACTTTGCTTTATGAACTGCAAATAAGGTTGCAACATGAATTCCCCCTATTTTCTTGAAAACGATAATATCTGCAAAAGCTGGGAGAATTGTTTTGAAATCATCTCTATACAAGGCCATATGATTATGTAAAATGACTAACTGATCAATTCCTACACCGTACTCGTTAGCTTCAAACACATATACCTTCTTATCATCCACCTTTACATATCCTTTTGAGGAAATTCTAGGATTATCATCAAGTAGTTGCCCAAAGGTGGAATATTTTTTTCTAAACACCTTACTTACGTATTCTTCAATTTGTCTCCAGCCATATGCATAGACAGACCATATATCTGTCCATCTACTTCTGGAAGAGTGCCAATGTTCAACTACAAACTCAGAATGAGCGTTTTTGTTAACAGCTTGTAAATCCTTAATATCATTCCATGAAAACTCTTCAAGGAATTCTAAATCAGACTTAAATGAGAAAAGTTTCTGAAATACTGTTTTCTCATCAGTGTACTTCGCAACAAGTTTATTCATCGCAGCAAGACTAAATTCACCTATAGGGGGTGCAAGGAAAGCTTTCAATTCTTTAGGATACATAATTGTTTTATCGTCGTGTCTTTTTGGAAGCTTATACTCATCCTTCTCTAGTAAATAATCAATTGCTTTTTTCTGAATGTAATGTGCGAAGCCCTCACCTATAAGTTCATGGAGATTCTTCTTTCTTACAACCTTAGCCCTTTCATTTATCAGATTAATTGCTTCTATTGAAAAATTATTGAAAAGAGTATATTTCCTAGCATCTTCTGGAGGAGTATAGAAATCCTCTACTCCTGCTTCCGTAAATAATCGAATTACGCCTATCAAATCTTGGAAGTATTGCCAAGCCCAAACATGTCTATTTTGTGAAGTTTGGTTCAATTGAAATACATTGTTTGTCATTAGTTCTTTCAGAACTAAATCTAATTGGTATAATTGTGCTAAAATTCTTGGTGAATTAGACTCAGTTTTTTCATTCAAATAGGCATGAGCAAATGCATGTATCAACATAACTCTTAGAGTTAATTCTTGTTCTTTAGTAAGTTCTTTTGGAGGAACAGAAAGATAAACAAGAGTTGGCAAAGAGTTATAGACAGTCTCCTTTCCAGTTGGAAGGAAATCACTAATCCTAGCTGACCGAAGGTTTGTAATTTGTTCGGAAGTGAGTATAGCTTGTGGAGTTCCTGTTACCTCTATAACTCTATTAACAGAAACATGCATCTCAGGATTAATGAAAATTAATATTCTATAATTCTCAGGTGTTTCTCCAACTAGAGTTTTGAAGTCCTCTCTAGCATTATTGTAAACTTCGATTACATCACTAAGTTCCTCTTTAAGCATGAAGTATACTCTCCCGTAGTATTTGCTCCCCCAAATTCTTTATTTGAGCAGGATCTATTAAGATGGGTTTGGTAATCCCTTTGAGCATTCTTTTTGTATGGATATAGATCTCTTTGTTTCTTAGAGCATCAGTTCCCATTAAAAAGTAAGAAATATTCCAATTCCTAGAACGATCAGCCTTTAAAGAGCTGAATATTGCGTTCAATTGTTGCAAACATTCCCTTGTATCTGCATTTGTTTTTGTTTCAACTTCATCGAAGTATTTCTTAAGTTCTCGACTTTTTTTGAAACTAAATGGATAGACAGGAACATTAGGCATACCATCTGTTACTATAGTTAACTGGACATCAATATCTTTGTCTGTATGCCGTTTCTTTGCATGTTCAATAGCTTTCAGGATGCTCTGAACCATGTGTGTCTTTCCTCGCGCTTCAGCAGTGAGTAGAAGTTGTTCCATTTTCTTATCATCATCAACCACAAAGGGGTTTTTAATTATAGGAACGACTGCTAGCTTAAACATATCAAATCGTTTTCTTTTTCTTCTATTAGTCATTTTGAAATAATAATAGAGACTAAGACTTGTTAAAAGAGCACCATCCAATCTAGACATTTTTCCTTCAAACACAGTTTTTTTCATAGATTGACTCATATCAACTATCAAATAAACTAAGGAACGTCGATCCTTCTTTATTCTCATAATATCTTCTTGTTTGACTTCTGTTGGAGGGATAGTTTGAGAACTAAGAACAGCACTCTTGTAGGTTTCTTTCAAACGAATTGTACCATGTAATCTTTTTTGAACTTCATCAATAGGTGCTACAGAAATCTGTTTCATTAGATATCTACCTAAAATCTTCCCAAGAAGATCTATAACACTTTCCCGAGAAATTCTTTTCTTCCTACCAAATGCGTCAGTTATTTCTATATCCACAATTTCAGTCAATTGACTTAATTGCTCTGCTAATTGCTGAAGATCTACAGTTCCTTCTTGTTTAAGTTCTTTTAAAAGATCTTGAATATATTTGAGAATTTCCTCAACAGTCTGTAACTCGTTTCGGTTAACTCTCTCCAGGACATCGGGTAAAATTCGTTCTCCAATAAATCGAAGTAGTTTCATTTCATTAACTAAACGTTCTTCTTCTTCAGCTATTAGAAAGGTGTTCATGATTTTTTGAACAATATTGTCTACAGCAACAGCATTTTTAGCTGCAATAGATAAGACTGCACCTTCACGGGAACTTCTTCCAAGATGCGGATTCCTCCATAAGCGTAGTACTTGTGCTGCATCCTCGAATTCTAATACAAATTCTTGATTAGAATAATGCTGTAAGGGGTCAGCAAATTCTGCTTCAGTTACGAAGTATATTCGATGGGGCATTTTATCATCTCTAAAAGTTACTAGGAGAGTTTTAAGATTAAATATAATCTACTCTGAGTAACAGTTCATATGATGGTTGTAGTTTTTCCACAACTTGCTTTCTAATGCTTTCTTTGTATTTGTCTAAACCTTCAAATTTCACTACAAGCTCAGCTAATTCAGCATCGCTTAATGCTTTCATTTTAGATATGTCTTCGGATATATCTTGAACACTAATTGATACGTCTGATTCCTTGATAGATGAACGTAAAACAATCTTAAGTTGTTGGAATGCATCGTTAATCATTGAAACCGGAATATCATAAGCGTTCATAGTTTTTCTTATTCTTTCTAATGTAATGACGTTAATATCGGTTGTTTCATCTTCTCTTGCTTGAAGTAATACTGTTTCCCCAATGATGTTATTCATTGTACGAAGATCAATATGTGGGTTTCTTTGAGGGTCGTGAATTTCATCTAAGCCAGTATAGAAATCAGCTCTAGCCAGTCTACTCTCAGAACGAACACCTTTTGTTTTGAGAGTATCAGGTAGGGAATTGTCACCTAAGAAAGCTAGAAAATCAACTGCTAATCGACTTACGAAATCAGTTGTTTCTTTTTCTAATTCATGGAGTTGAATAATGGAGGGATTAGCAGTAATTTTTCTTCGAGAAAGAATAATTTGTTCATCAAACATATCTTTAATGATTTGCTCTCTGCTTTCCACAGAACGAGCGGGCCAGAGAACTTCAGGAATACGATTAATGATTGGTTGACTTTCTTCTCCAAATACAGTCAAAGGAGCATTCGAAGTGAAAAGAACTGCACCATCAATATAAACTGGCTCTCCTTGAATATTGTATTTGATAACCATTGGTTCCTCAAGGAAACCCATCAAAGATTCTAGCAAGCTTAATGGAAGCCTTTGTATTTCATTAACTACAATGAAACCATGTGATAAGATTCCTACTTTGTGTGAAGTTGCTGCATATGTAGTTGAAGTTTCTTTTCCAAATAATTCTTCTAAATTCTCAACACCAGCAAGAAGCATAGATAAGCTTTCAGGGTCGGTTCTAGGATCTAGTTGAGATCTTCTAACTATAGTTTTAGTAGCTCCAAGTTTTCCTAAACGACTAACTACTTCCTTTGGAGGAATGGCTAACATACTATTTGTATTATCTAAATTAACAGTGTTGTCATCTGTTGAAAGTATGGTTTCAATATTCATTCTACAATATGGACAGAGAGATTGCATCACACGAATTCCAGCAAAGGGATTAGCTGGGAAATTATTCATCACATCAACCATATATCCAGCATCCTCTAAGAAGGGACATCCTTCAATATGGTATTTGGAATTGTTAATTTCTCTAACAACATGATCTAGCAAAATTCTTGCAAACAATGATTTAGCTTCTCCTGTTGGACCAGTTAGTAGAACTTTTCCACCTACGGCTAGTTTATCCATTACAAGATTTTTACCAACTTCATTTCCTCTAACGCTGACATCTTTTGAAACTCTTTCACGGAATTCAGGATTCATAAGGATTGATCTAACAGAAAATCCATCATAACCATCCTTCATTAATTTCTGTATTGTGAGTGTCATGAGCTTTACCTTTTTCATTATATATTTTGATTATTTTCTTCTTCTGTAGCAAATTGAACTTGCACAGGTTTGATTTTTTTTAATAGTTTTTCTTTTTCTTCCCAAGACTTAATGTGTCCAATATGGATTACTCTCTTCAACCATTTTAAAGCTTCAAGTTGAGAAGAGATATCAGGTATGTCAAAAAGATTCCATAGTCTATCAGTAAGACGAATGAGAGAGAGATTCTCAATTAACTCTCCACGAGACAAAGCACCTTGGAGATTGGAATTATATGCACAGATCGCAATTGGAAGATTTTTTGTTTCAGAATCCCAAGCTATCTTTTCCCAGAAATAGTTTCTTTCGTGCTTTATCATTTCTTCTTTGGTTGCATCAATAAGATACAACAACCCTTCAAATGGAACAAATTGCCTATGTTTGAATTTGAACCCTAAAGAATATGGTAATTCAGTAAGAGAACTATCTATTATGAATTCTGAGAGAGATGTATTAGACCTCATCAGTAGGGTTCTGTTTCTAGTTGCAGGAGTATTATCGCCCAAAACTAGTATAGATACTTCTGGGTAGCCTAGTTTTCTTCGAAGAGAACTTTTCAGATTCTGAATAAAGTTAGTCATTGGGCTTCGTTAAAAAGCAGCTTATGTGTATCTTTATCAATTTTTTGAATAAGAAGTTTTTAGAATAAGAGTAAAAGTTTAGAACTTCAATAAAAATGAAATGGTAATGAGTCAAAAAATTCTAAACATAGTTGTCGCAGGTATTGAGTATAATAACAAGTGGTTGTTTATCAAACGTGAAAGAGGAGAATATCAGAAGAAATGGGCTTTAGTTGGGGGAAAAATGCATTTTGATGAAACAATAGAAGAATCAATTTTAAGAGAAATAAAAGAAGAAACGGGTTTAGAAGTAGAGTGGGGAGGAATCAAATCCATTCTAAATGAAAAACTCAAAGAGAAAGATTCTGGAGAAACAACACAACATTTCATTATCATTTTATGTTTAACAAAAGCAAATAGTGACGAGGTCATAACAACAGAAGAAGGAGAATTATGCTGGTTCACTAAACAAAAAATCAGAGATAATAGAGATCAAATCATTCCCTCTGATTATCATATGATGACAAATTTGATTATGAAAGAATCATTAAACCAGATTGTTGAAGTGGAACTATTAGAAAAAGAAGATGAATTATCTCTTGGTTTGTTTGAAGAATACTAATTAATTATTTTCTCAAATTCTTCTGTGTTTATTTTAGAACCACTTAAAACAAGAATAACTTCTCTCCCTTGGAATTTTTTAATCTTTTGAATAAATGATGCAACAGACAATCCCGCAGCGCCCTCTACTATCAGTTTGTGTTCTTTGAAAAGCAACTTTAAAGCGTTTTTAATTTCCTCTTCTGAAACCATAACATATTCATCTACATATTTTTTGCAAAAATCGAAAGTAATAGAATCAGGTTCGATCCCTCCAGCAGTTCCATCAGATAATGTAGGTTTTGAGTCGTAATCTATTATTCTTCCTGCTTTAATTGATTCATACATTACTGGAGAATTGATTGGTTGGCACCCAATGATTTCAACTTCCCCAAATTTATTCTTTAAATAGCTTGCAATGCCTGAAATCAAACCTCCCCCTCCGATGGGAATTAAAACAAAGTCTGGTTTCCTTAATTGATACTCTAATTCTATTCCTATTGTTCCTTGTCCTGCTATGATCTTCAAATCGTTATAGGGGGAGATAAACTCTATCATGTTTTTCTTAGCATATTCGCGTGCAAATGTTTCAGTTTTAACACAATCATTTCCGTAAAGTTTTATCCTTACATTCTGCTCTTCTAATGCTTTAATCTTAGTTTGGGATGCATTTTTAGGTAAAAATATCGTTCCTTTCAATCCTAAAATATCAATTCCATGAGCGAAAGCTGCTCCATGGTTTCCAGATGAAGCAGTTATGAACTCATCTTTGCTTTCTGTAGTACTAAGGAAGATCAAACTGTTCATAGCTCCTCTTATCTTAAAGGACCCAGTTACCTGTTGATTCTCTAATTTGAGATATACTTTGCAATCTCCCATTCTACTTAGAACTGGAGAGTACTCTAAGGAGGTCTTTTTAATATATGGTCTAATCCTCTCTTCAGCTTCTCGAATTTCTCTAAGTATATCCATTAGTTTCTAAGAGAGATAATCTCTGATTTCTATATAAACTTTAAACCTAATCTTCTGATTCTCAATCATCAAATTTTTTGGATGAATTTGAAAAGAATTAGTAGAGAAACTAAAACCGAATATTCTGGAAGTATCATTTCAAGTAAAGATTTAGACACTTTCAAGATTTTTCGAGAAAAGGTTTTTACTGAAAACCGAAATGATATACTATGGCAACTAGTTCTTCTAATGTTGTAAATGAAGGTATTGTGACAACTAGAAAGGAAAAAGAAGCGGTACAAAACAAAGCGTCTAGATATCTTTCCATTGATGTTTTCAGAGGTTTAGCAATAGTCGCAATGATTTTCGTTAATGTGATAGCTCCTTTCGATAGAGTTCCAGCATGGTCAAAGCACGCACTTGATTATGGCTTAACCTATGTTGATCTAGTTACACCTTTCTTCATCTTTGCAATCGGCTTAACTTATACAATGTCTTTTAATCGCTATTTCGAAAAAAATGGTTGGTTTCAAACATTTCTAAGATTCTTACGAAGGTATGCAGCGTTTTATGGCATGGGGATGATAGGAGCTATGTACTTTTTCACAGATAAAGGAATAGTTTTTTCTTGGGGAGTTCTACAAGCTATAGGATTAGCAGGTATTTTCACCTTGTTCTTTCTAAAGTTTCCAAGAAGTGTGAGATTCGCGGTTGGTATTGGTTTATTAGTTGCATATCAATACATTCTGACTATACCTGTGGAGGTAGGTGTAAATACTATATCCTTAGCTGATCTGAATTTAGGTGATGTCCATGGTGGAATAATTGGAGGTATTGGTTTCTGCATTCTATTGCTTTTATGTACAGCAATAATTGATGATTTTCGTAAAACAAACAAATGGTGGATTCTGGGTTGTGGGGGAATTTTTACTTCAGCTGGAATTATCTTACATTTTGTTTGGAAATCAACAGGATGGCCGTTATATGGGGGAATCTCCAAAGAGAGGGTCACCGCATCATATATCCTACTCACTGTTGGATTAGGTGCGATTCTTTTCTGGTTATTATGGTTTATCTATGATAAAAAACAGATTACGAAAAACAAAAGTATTTTACAACCAATTGGGAGAAATTCATTTTTTATCTATATAATTCACCCCATAATGATTGTGTTAACACAATTAATCTTACCAATCGACACCCACACTGCACTTGTAATGTTTCTAGGAATAGTTAGTGTAGTTATTTTGTGGACGGTATCGTTCTTTCTTGATAAGAAGAAGTTCTACATAGTAATCTGATAAATGAGGTATAGTTATGAAAGTAGTAGAAGATATTACACAACTCATTGGAAAAACTCCCTTAGTAAAATTAGGAAGACTCTTTCCAAACTCTGAAATTTATGGCAAATGCGAATTCATGAACCCCTTAAGTGTAAAGGATCGTCCAGTTCTGCAAATCTTTAGCGATGCTGAAGAACAAGGTTTGATTAAACCAGGAGATACTGTGATTGAATGTACAAGTGGAAACACAGGAATGGCAGTTTCTTTGATTGCAACCATAAAAAATTACAAGGCAATTTTAATCATGTCAGAAATACAAAGTATAGAACGACGCCAAATTCTGTGTGCTTTGGGAGCAGAATTGATTCTGACACCTGCGGAATTAGGAACTGAAGGATCCCGACAGAAATTAAAGGAATTATTAGAAGAAAACCCTGATTACTTCTATATAGGACAGCATGTGAATTCTTCAAACCCCAA
>JAUWJS010000151.1 GCA_030607575.1 Candidatus Heimdallarchaeota archaeon
AATTTTTGATTTTGGGATTTTTTCCTTGGGGATTTTAGAATCAAAGGGATATTTTTGCTTTGGAATCTTGGAAGAAATCTTATTTTTCTTTTTTTTGTTTGCCATTTGTAAGTCAAATCCATACTTTGCCTTTCTTCAAAGGTCTGTTTTCAAGAAATTCTAGCGCTCCAAGTCTGTCTTTTAAACGTTCTGAATTCTTCTAGTTGTCAGTTAAGATATATATCCTCATTTTTCCTTATTTATATTACTATATGTTTTATTCAACAAATTAAAGAAAATGCTTTTTATACCGAAAAGCATAGTTTTTTAACAGTCCAAAGCAATATAGGTAAATTGTAATAAACAAGGAATGATTATTATGAGCGAAGAATTTGAAGAATTATCCTTTGATGAAGAAGAAGAGGAAGTTGAAGAAAAAGAAATTATCTCAAAGACTCCTGAGAAGTCAAAGACTCCTGGAAGTAAGAAAATTAGTGTTTATTTTCAAAGCACTATTGGACCAAGTCCAAAACAAGAGAAACTTGTTGTTGCCACTGATGCACCAATTGGTGACATCAAATATACTGTTAGTCAAATATTTGGACTACCTCCAGATGAATTTCATCTGTCTCATGCAGGAAGAACCTGTGATTCAGATGATGTCTTAGGTGATTATAACGTTGAAGATGGAGATACCATTCTACTTATTCCTGTATCAACTGCAGGATAATTAGAAGAAGCAATCGATATTTAAGAAAGAATTTCTCTTTCTTCCTCCACTTATTTTTCAAACAATCATTATTTTTTCATACAAGAAGCAGAGTAATATTTGAGGAGTATACAATGATCGATGAATCACAACAATCAAACTTTTTTAATGAAACATTTTCTAAAGAAGAACGAAAACGTCTAGATAGACAACTTAGATTACCAGGATGGAATCAGAAAGCTTTGAAGGATTCAAAGGTGGTTATAGCAGGAATTGGAGGATTAGGTACCGAAATTGCTAAAAATCTGGCCATGGCGGGAGTTGGTACTTTGCATTTAATAGATTTGGACATTATTGAATACTCTAATCTTAATAGACAAATTCTATTTTCTGATGCAGACGAGGGGGAACCTAAATCCAAGGTTTCAGTTAGAGCTTTAAAGAAAATTAATCCTTTTAGCAAATATATTTGGCATCACTCAAATCTTGAAGATGTTGATCCTGAAGTATATGCAACAGCTGATTTAATAATTTCTGGATTGGATTCAGTTACTGCAAGAGCTGAATTAAATCGTAGAGCTGTTCATTTCAAGAAACCTATGATTGATGGAGGAACAGCAACATACTATGGTCATGTTTACACTTACTCTCCAGGAGAGAACGCTTGTCTTCAATGTGATCCTCAGATTGAGAGAGAAAGAGAAACTTTAGCAGCTTGTACTTTGGTTGGAATTCCAAGGAAAAGATCTCACTGCTTGCTTAAAGGACAGTTATTTTTTGAATCGAACCATAACAGAACTCCAGATACTACAGTCATAGAAGAAATGAATACTGTTCTAGATTATGCTAACAATTTAGTTAAAGAGCATTTTCCAGATAAAGCCCTGTTTACAATTGACGAAGCTGTAAAGATGGTTGATCAGCATGATCCAACAATAATTACAATGAATGCAGTAATAGCTTCTTTGCAATCACAGGAAGCTCTTAAAGTACTCCATCATGCCAAAGGAATCAAACTTGGAACTGTAAACAAAGAATATGTTATTTACAATGGTTTGGTTGGTAAATTCTTTTACATAGAGAAGCCACCTAACAAAAAATGTGCTTTGTGCGGTTCAGCTGCAACCATAATCGAGGAAATAACAATTCCAGAAACTACAACTTTCAATATGCTTCTTTCAATCATTAAGAATAAAGGTTATAGCTTTGATCCAGAATTTGAGCCTTCTTTCTGGTTGATTGACAAGAAAGATCCTGAAGAACTTGAACTTAATCTAACGCTAAAAGAACAGGGTATTAGGAATTATGAAACTCTATTTGTTACAAGTTTGACCAAAAATAGTGAAGAAATAGATCTCTACATAAGGTTAATACTAAAGGGATAGCTACTAGTTCAATTCTCTTTACCTGTATTTTGCTTTTTCATTATGTTGTCATCTAAAGCTTGTATAAAAAATTAGAAAAAGGAATAGTGAAACAAAATTAATTGTTTCAGTAAGAAGATTCGGTTTTTTCTAGGAAACTCTTCCAAATTTCCTCAAATCTGATTAAGCTTTTACCAGATTTGTTGCTTGAGAACCTCTATCAGTTTCTTCAACATCGAATTCTACTTCGTCTCCTTCTTTCAGGTCGTTAAAGTCTTCTTTAACACCAGAACGATGGAAGAAGACTTCTTTTTCGTCTCCTTCGACATTGACGAACCCATAATTTCGGTCATACATGATTCTTTTAATTACGCCTTTCAAGTTGGATTCCTCCATATTTTTGCCCAAATTGAAACTTTTTCAAGTTCAATCTTAATTAAAAACTAGTTCTCAGAAAATTCTTACTCCTTTAACGAAACAAAACAATCTAAATTCACTACTTTTTAACTTGCAATATGAATTTGGAAGAGGGCTTTATAAATAATCCTATCCCCCTAAGAATTTACTGAAATAACTCAGATATCCAATAAAACATAAAATAGTAGAGAATCCTAGTGAAATTTGCTTTTTTAGCAGTATATTTGTTTATTTCTTATTTTCAGGAAATAAATAGTATTGAGGGGAGGTTAAATCACCTTTTCCAGAACAGCCACCATTTTTTGGATGTAGATTTTTCTACTTTTTTAACTGTCTTCCTTAATTCCATAATTCCGTCCCTTAATCCCAATTTAAAGATAAGTTCACGAAAACCATCAGGTTCATTTTCTTCTTCGATCACATAAATAATTGGAAACCTTTTTCTCTCTACTTCTAGCTGTCTGGTAATTCTCCCAGCTTCATATTTCTCTTTAACTTGACTATCTTTACCAATCCAGACATAAAGAATGTTGTAAGCATCTAGAACAAAAGCATCATTGGATTGAAAGTGTTTGTGTTCAACAGGTAGTTCTGAAACTATTATCTCTCCTTCATCATTCTCCTTAATTTGAAGTAATTTGAAATCTTTCTCATACTTTGTTTCAATTGATTTCAGAAAACCCAATGTATCTCCTTCAACAACTTCAAAGTCAATCTGTTCCCTAAACAATGAAGGTTCTAAACCTTGATTGATAGTTTCTATTTTCAGTTCTTTATTTTGATTTTCAATCTTCTTTGCTCCCTAAGAGCCCATGAATTTCTCATCAGCAAAGGATTTGGAACCTAACCATATCCACAGATTGCTTTCTGTTTCAATAACATAAACATCACCATTAAGAAACCGATAAGGTTCAGAGATTGGAATCAATTCATTTCCTACAATATGAAATACATTCATGAAAAGATTTTCGGGTTATAGCGTTAAAACCTTTCTCCTAGATAGTTATTACTCAAAGTGTTTGTATTCTAGTAATCATGTAATAAAACATAGTAAATGTTGTAAATCATCCTTTGGAGTTTACCATCATTCTGAGTTTTTTCAAAAATAATTTTTAAATCTACATTCTGACCAGATTTCTCCGTTAATATGAATTCATCACCATTTCTAGAATAGTGAAGATTGAATTCTTCTTCAAAGAACTCTCTAAGATAGCTTACCTTACCCTCTTCCAAGACATCTTCAAATTCCCAATAAGATATACCTAAACCTGCTTCAGGAGGATGTACACCTTGAATGATGAAATTTAGAACTATATCCTTTTTTTTACACTTTGGACATTTTAACTGCTCAAAAAGATCTTCATAATCACCATCGAATTTGTTCTCACATTTCTTACAAGCGAACTTCATCTTATTCTAGTGGGAATGCTACTTTATAAAAATATTCAATAAAAATAGAAAGGAAATTTGAGAGAGTTATTTTTGCAATTCATAGTTTCAGAATTGAAATATGTTTAGGTGTTTGTTTTAAGGTCTACTTCCAGTAAGGGAGACTAATTAAAAAGGTAGGATATTGAATGATAGAGTTATATCCTTGTTTTTACAAATAATCTTTTACAACGATTTATTTTTATTTTTCTTGATTCTTCTGACAAATTTCATTCATTTTTGTAATTCAGCTGTTTTAACAAACAGTTTTCTGAGATTTTAATCCATTTTCCACGAAAAGTTTTTAAGAAGGGAATTAGCCCCATTATAAGTTTGTCTCAATGTTTGGGGGTTCAAAATTGAGTGGTCAGTTAAGTTCTTTAAATTCAGATTATCAATTAAATAATAAACTCAGAGATATTTACCAAACTGTCTTTATGATTCAAAAAATCCTAATTGTCCACCAGGAGACCAGTCTTCCTGTCTTTGAAAAGGATATTGAGAGTACAGTTTCTTTTGAAGCTGCGATGATATCAGGGGTTCTTCAAGCAATTTCTACAATAGGTCAAGAAATGATAGGACGACCAACAGGTTTCAAAAAACTGCAGTTCCATGGATTTGCAGTAACAGGATCATATTTTGATGGTTTTACTGTTTATGTTTTTTCTGAAACAGAACTAGTTAAAGAAATAGAAAAGGGAATGCAGGATTTAGTTAAATGGTTTAGCAAAACCTTCAATTCTAGGAAAGATAATTGGGATGGTTCATTGGATATTTTCAAAATTAGTAGAGCTATAATTGAAAGCAAAATATCTCAAAATCTGTTTTTATGGTTACTTTATCCTTTCAAGACATCAAAGGATCAAAATATGGAAGAAGAAAATCTATCTATTCTTGGAAAACAAATCTTTGAATGTATTGAGAAAGATAAGAAATTCTCAGCGGCTCTAATTTTAGACCACTTCAAGATCTATGATGAAGAAGAAATTCTTTTTGAGATTTTCAATCTGGTTATTAATGGTTACATTGAGACTACTTCTAACGATAATTGATAATGAGTTAAATATTAGTTCCCAGAGTTTCTTTTGCGTACTCCCTCAATCATCGCGATTTTATCTTTTTTACCTTTTATCCCTCTAAATTGTATTCCACCTTTCTCAAAGCTTTGTCTTTCATCAGTTTGAAACTCTGGTGGGGTTTGAGGAAACATTTTTAGCAAAAGATTAGAGATAAACTTGCCTATTTTACTCATTTCCTTCCAAATATAAGTTACA
>JAUWJS010000122.1 GCA_030607575.1 Candidatus Heimdallarchaeota archaeon
AAATCATTTGTAGATGGCATCCAAACAGTTTTACCACCAGCTAACTGAACTTGGTTGGGATATGTTAGGAAAGAAGGATCTTGAATTAGTACTTCATCACCATTCTGAATATAGGTTTGTAATGCTATGTATACTAGCTGAACACCACCACATGTAACTATAGTACCTTCTGTACTACTATAATCAACACCATATTCTTCTTTGTATTTTCTAGTGATCATTTTTCGAAGTTTTGGATTACCTGGAGATTGGTCGTAATTGTTGAAATTAAAGTTTACAGCATCGTTGATAGCTTTTTTTAGCCCATCTGGAGCATGAATGTCTGGAGCCCCAATACCTAAAGAAATAGTATCAGGTATACCTTGTGCTTTTGCAAAAAGTTCACGAATGCCACTTGGTTTAATTTGTTGCATCTTCTCTGAATGGAAACTCATCAATAACCAACTCGAGTAAAAATGGAGTTAAATTAAATCTTTTCGTAGGGCACAAGACTACGATATCTACAATAATGTGGAAATCTTTGTAATTGGTGATTCCAGTTCTGCTAGAATTTGTTTTGTTTTACTTCTCAGTGTAAGCTTTTCCTCAGATTTATCGATTAACTCTTTTGCTTTCTGAATAGCTGATTGTAGTGTATATTCATTATGTAAAGGAATGCCTATATCTGCGATATATTCAAGAACATCGAGAGGTTTAGGGTAGTAGGAAATAGAAGGTGTTCCTAAAGCAGCTGCTTCTCTAGCCATCGTAGCCCCACCAGTTATACACAAGTCTGAATAATAATACAAGGTCAATGTATCGACAGCTCTTGGGGGAACTATAATTCTGTTTTTAAATTTCTTTTTTAATAATTTTTCTTGACTTTCATACCTGGGAAAAACCACAGCTCTTCCATCATATGTTTCGAAAACTTCTTCTAAAATCTCAATTAGATGAGTCTGTCCAACCATATTTCGTTCAAGCATATAAGCTGCACTACTTTCCTCTGGGCGTCCTACAATGAAACTATCATCTACATGTAATCCTAACATTTCAAGAGTTTCTTTGTTGGGTTTAAAATCTTGCAACCAAGCTACTTCATCAATACCATCATAAGACACTAATTGATCCCGTGTTGCTCCAAGTGAGAACCATTTATCATCAGTTATACATGAACTATAAACTAAATATTTGGATAATGGAATTGTTAATTTTCCAACTGCCTTTGCATGAGGTGAGTCATTGATTGTAATCGTAGGTATTCCTAAACCAAAAGCAACTCTAGTTGATTCAGGGGATGAAAAGGAGATATGATAATCTGGTCTTTTTTCAAGACTGTTAATATATTCTGCAAGTTGTGCAATTCTCTCATTTCCAGCCATTAACTTGCCATACAGAGTTCCTCCTCCATGTTTACCCATTATTTCTACATCTAAGTTCAAAAGAGAGAACAGACTGGCAACATAATCATAATTTCGACATGTGAAAATAGCTTCATGACCTGCTTTCTCTAATTCTTTCGCTATTGCATTAAATAGTAAGGGTTCTTTTGAAGTTACAGCATCAAACCAGACAATCATCAAACCTATACAAACTTTAATGCAAAAAAACCTTATGCTTGAAAGGTAAAAGAAAAAGAAGAATTAATCGCATTTACTATAACCACAACTCTTGCAAGTAAAGCACCCCTCAGCAAACTCTAACATGCTTCCACAATCTGGACAGGCAATTGTTCCATTAGGACGGTAGATGGTTTCACCATCCAGATATTTCTCTAGAACATGAGCTATTCCATCTGGACATGATAAAACAGTTTGTCCTTGATAGAAATTTGGACTTGGACATCTTATACCAGCTAAATGGTCTGCTATCGATTCCAATTTTATACCTGATCTCAATGCAAGAGAGATTAATCTTCCAACAGCCTCACTTTGGCTAGCAATACAACCTCCACTCTTACCTACCTGAACAAAAACTTCACAAACTCCTGTATCATCACTATTAACGGTGACATAAAGATTACCGCAACCTGAACGAATCTTATGGGTTCGCCCAACTGTTACTTCAGGTCTAGGTCTTGGTTCGACTTTCTCAGAAATAATAGTTAATTTCTTTGAATCCTGCTTTTCTGGTTTCTTTGTTGAAAGTACCTGATATTTTCTTGAACCATCTCGATAAACAGTTATACCTTTGCATCCCTTTTGAAATGCGAGTTTGTAGGTTTTAGCTATATCTTCTTTGGATGCATCTGATGGAAAATTAATTGTTTTTGAAACAGCATTATCAATATATTTCTGGAATTCAGCTTGCATCTCAACATGCCATTCAGAACTAATATCATGTGATGTAACAAATATAGTTTTTAGTTCTTCAGGGATATCCTTTAGTTGTTGAATAGTATTAGTCGAAGAAATCCTTTCAATTAGTTCTTCAGAATAGAGCTCCAAATCTTTCAATTTTTGTTCAAAAACTGGATTAACATCAAATAATTTTTCCCCACCCAATACATTCCTTGTAAAAGCAATTGCATAGTAAGGTTCAATTCCACTAGAACACCCAGCTATTAAAGAAATGGTTCCTGTTGGTGCAATCGTTGTAACAGAAGCATTTCTCATTGTCTCATATTTGCTTTTGAAAATGCTCTTGTTAAAATTAGGAAAACTACCTTTTTCTTTACCTATTTCTAATGATTCATCTCTTGCTTTGTCTTGAATAAATGACATAATTTCTTTTGCAACATTTAATCCTTCTTTACTATCATATTTAATGTTCAATTTTATGAGTAAATCCGCAAAACCCATTATTCCAAGACCAATCTTTCGATTATCTTTAGTTATTTCTTCGATTTGAGGAAGGATGTAATTATTCTTGTCAATTACATTATCTAGAAACCGAACACCAGAACGAATTGTAGATTCAAGGAGAGGCCAATCAATTTGGTCTTCAATAACATGTTGAGAAAGGTTAATAGAACCAAGATTGCAGCTTTCATAACCTAGTAAGGGTTGTTCACCACAATTGTCAACTTTAGTTATTGTCATGGTATCTCCAAATTGTGATTCTAATTTCCCACTCATGACAAAATATGAATGTAAATCATCAACAATCCCATTAAAAACATCGGCTTTTCCTACATCTTTAATTGAATCAACTGTTACATACACATCTTTGGAATAAAGCCATGTATCTTGAGAATCTTCTTCCAAACTATAAGCTGTTAGAAGATTATCTCCTCTTTTTAATTCACTAGCTTTCTTTGTTTTTTTGTTATGTAAATGGAATTTGTGATCAGGAGTAACTCTGAATTGTTTCCCATTAGTTAAAGCTATTTGTATAACATCTGTCTGACTTCTAGTTATTCTTGGGTTTCTCATCGTTTTTGTTATAGCTTGACCTGATGAGTTAAATTCTGCAAAAACTAATACGTCAGTACCTTCATTAGCAAGCTCCTCAAATGATACAAAACCTCTACCATCGGCAACAGCAACAAGAGTGTTACCAGCAAAACAAGGATTAGTGCTTTCAATTTCTCCTATTTCTGGAGTTGGATTACTTTCATTTATTCTGTCAATGAATACTACACCAGGTTCACCATTCTTCCATGCCATTTCAACAATTTTGTTGAAAACTTCTGCAGCATTTAACTTCGCTATGGTTTTATTTAATCTGGGGTTAATTAAGTCATAATCTTCGTTTTTTTCTACTGCTTTCATGAATTGCTCAGTAAGCGCTACTGAGAGATTGAAATTAGTAAACTTCGTTTGGTCTTCCTTACAAGTAATGAATTCCATTATATCTGGATGATCAACACGTAAGATGCCCATGTTTGCTCCACGACGTTTTCCCCCTTGCTTCACAGTGTTTGTAGCCGCATTAAATACTTCCATAAAAGAAATTGGACCTGAGGCTATTCCTCCAGTGGTTTTTACTACATCATTCTTAGGTCTAAGTTTAGTAAAACTGAAACCGGTTCCTCCTCCACTTTGTTGAATTAGAGCAGCGTGTTTCACAGCTTCAAATATTGATGTCATGTCATCCTCAAGCTTAAGGACAAAACATGCACTGAGTTGACCTAGAGCTGTTCCTGCATTCATTAACGTTGGTGAATTTGGCAAAAACTTTAATGATGTCATCAATTCTAAAAATTCTATTCTTTCCTCTTCTGAATTAGCAATAGAACTTGCAACACGATTGAACATCTCTTCAGGTGTTTCTATCACTTTGTTATTTTCATCTCTAAGAAGATATCTTTTTTCAAGAACAGTTTGAGCGTTTTTTGATAATTTTACTTCTGTCACAATAACCCCTTTCTTAGTGTATTTTTACTTTAGTTTATAAACCCCGACGAGTTTTTTGACTTGTTGCAAGATTTTACATAATCGATGCTACAAGTAAGTATAATGAAGAATTCGAAATGATATTTAAGCCTTTACAACATTCATTTATCCAAAGGTTCAACTCCTCTAAGTGACGTAGAAATCCGACAAAAATAATACGCGAAAATTACGGAAACGAGATTGGTTTTAAAATTATTAAAAAAACAATTGACAAAAATCATGCCTTACACAAAATATTTGTCCAACTATGATGGAGAATTCCGATAAACTTTAATTTATGCATGTTATATTAGTTCCATACAATGAAATTCAGAATGAATCGGAGAGCATTATCTCCTATAATATCAGTTGTATTAATGTTTGCTCTAATAACTGCTGCAATAGGGATTTCTCTCGTCTACATGATGCCCAGCATAAGTCAGTTCAAAGATAAAAGCTACAATAATAGTAGTAACCTGTATTTCATAGCTCTAGATGCCACTATACAAGATCTAATTCAAAATCTTCCTCCAGCAAGTTCTGACTTCTTATATGTACAAGAGGAAGGAACTATACAAATAGTTGAAGATTGGGCTTTTACATTCATTCTGAAAGATATTTTAGGAGCTCAAAATAGTTTGGTTTTACAAGATAATGTTACGAGAATCATTCATCGTAGTACAGCTGTAGGAGATTACAGTGAAGGAGAGCATAGATATATAGTTGGTCCTCAAAATCAAGACTATCTGTTTCTTAATGGAAGTAGTACAGTCTACAACGACATAGCAGTTGTAAACACCTCAAGAGCAATATACGAACCTTCATTTCTAGAATTAGCACTCTATTATAGATATACTCTATCTACCGAATATGTGGTTTCAGGAATTGAGGAAATCTACTACATGGACATTATTAATGTGAAGTTTGTTCAAGATGATTCTATATCACTATTTAGCGAAACTCAGAAATATGTAAATATTCAACTAACCTATGCAGGAACAGAAACACAATATCTAGGGGAGATTGAATATAGTAATGATATGCAAGGCGAAATAACCTTGATAAACCAATATAGATATCAACTAAATGAGTATCCTATATATTTCCCTGCAAATCCAAGTTATTTAGCGCATAAGATCGTCGTAAATCTAATAAATATAATAATAAATGTATCATTAAGTTAAGGAGAGTTTCATGCCAAGCGAATATATCATGTACCTATCTATTCTTCTTGTTGGAACACTTGCTATAGCAGGTATAGCAGTTACAATGGTTGCTATAAATAATACAATGGAAGTAACAGCTCTTAAAACGAATATGGAAAACATATTGCAAAGTATGGCAGAAACGATTCACAATTTATTAAACGAAGGTCAGAATCAGATTAACCTAGGGGCCATCTCTATAAACATGCAACGGCCGTTAACGCTACCTCAAGAGATTCAAAATGAAGCTTATGAAATAGAGGTTGTATCTTCAGAGAATACTTACTCACTTAAAGCAAGTGTAATAAAAAATGAGGATATTTTTGTAACTGTTTCCTTGTTTATTGATCCGGGTGTATTAACCATATCTGGAACAATATCAAGCTTGAACTCATCACCAACAATTGTCTACGTGTATGATGGAGCAGATATCAGCATATCTCTAATTGATTAGTTTTTCTTATTATTTCGTATATTTTTTACCTAATATGAAAAATAACTTTAAAAAGAGTAGTACATATAATTAATTCATGCAAGATGATACTGGTGAAGCCTTTGTCGATACAGCAGCAGTTCCGATTCTTGAAGAGACATATCCAGTAAGCCCTCCATTCTCTTACGTTTTGATACAAACTGATCCTACCACCAAGCGCACACAATATATGATAGTAGAAATTCCTCTTGATAGCAAGGAAACTGCTATTTATAACAAAATATTCTCTATTATGGTAGATGAATTGGACGTTGATTTCACTGTATTGAAATCAACTGAAAAGGCTGAAGAATTTTTGAAGAAAAAAATAGTTGATATCATTAAACGTTATCGAATTTCGTTGAATGAATCACAATTTGAGAAGATTATGTACTACCTTACAAGAGATTTAATTGGTTATGGGAAGATTCAGCCCTTTATGCTTGATCCTAACATAGAAGATATTTCTTGTGATGGAACTGGTATCCCAATTTATGTTTGGCATAGAAAATATGAATCTATTGCAACAAACATCTCATTTGATACAGATGAAGAGTTAGATAGTTTTATCATAAAACTAGCTCAACGCGCAAACAGACATATAAGCATTGCAAATCCCCTGTTAGATGCATCTCTACCTGATGGAAGCAGAATACAACTAACCTATGGAAA